>JAZRMJ010000260.1:0-10818 GCA_045647445.1 Acutalibacteraceae bacterium
CTCACAGGTAACAACAACGCCACCCTTGTTAATCTCGGTGACCTTGCCCTCAAGGATCTGCTCAGACTCTTTCGCTTCAACAATCTTGTCCCATCCTGCGATAGCATCAAAACGACGCTTTGAAAGGGTAACAGTTCCCTCTTGGTCGTTAGTTCTCATGATAATGAGATCAAGCACATCGCCAACATGCACTTCAGCGGTGATATCGGCATTAGGATCGCTTGAATACTCGCGATAAGGGACGATACCGGTGTGCTTACGACCTATATCAACCTGAATCTCGGTAGCGTTCACTGCAAGAACGGTACCCTTGACCTTCTGGTCGGTAGAAGCGACCAAAGAGGCTTCAAGCATCTCCTCAAAAGATTCTGTCTCAACGACAGTCGATTCCGTAGTGTTTACGGTGTTTTCCATTTCTGACATAGTAATCAGAACCTCCTTTATAATCGCAGGTGGCGTGCTAGCCCCTGCAGTTACTCCGATCTTGTCTGCTTGGCGAACTATATGTAGCGGCAGCTCACTCTCAGTCTCAATCAAATAGGTATCAGGACAATTGGTCTCGCATATCTCTTTGAGCTTAGCTGTGTTGGAACTGTTTTTTCCGCCGATGACAATCATGACATCGCATTCTTTAGAAAGTTCATCCGCTTCCTGTTGACGAAGAGCGGTAGCTTTACATATTGTATCAAAAATTTTTGCATTTGTACATAGTTTTTTTAAAGTTTCTTGGCATTTTGTCCACTTTAATGCGTTATAGGTAGTCTGACAGACCACTGTTAATGAATTTTCACCAAATTCAGGGTGCTCATCTATCAATTTTTTTAGCGCTTCGCTATCTTCAAAGACAAAACAGTTATGTTTCGACCTACCGGCGATACCAACAACCTCAGGATGGTTGCAATCACCCGCTATAAGCACTATATCTCCATTAGCCGATGCCTTTTCAACAATATGGTGAATATTTTTAACATAAGGGCAGGTTGCGTCTACGTATTCCCCACCCCGGTCGACCTCGTTTTCAACATCTAAAGTTACACCATGAGAGCGAATAACCATAACCTCGTCACTGCTCGCTCTGTCTGACGGAGCCAATGCAATGCGAGCGCCTCGCTTGTCAAGGGTCTTTACCATCTGTTCATTATGAATAATCGGGCCTAAGGTCGATACTTTTTTATCATTATCAAGCAATTCGGTAACAATGTTGACCGCCCTATTAACGCCAAAGCAGAAGCCCGCAGATTTAGCTAATATTATTTGCGGCATTGTTCTGTACCAGCCTTCCACATTTCGGTTATTTTGTCCATTATAAGGGTTGTTGCTTTTCTGATATCTGCTCTTGAGTTATCATTAATCTGCAACTCATTTGAAGTAATCGATTCTCCAAAATATATAGTCGTAGATGAGAATATTCTCGGGCGACCATGTTTATAAACAATGGCAATTGGAACAACGTCGCAGCCTACTTTTGATGCTATAACAACTGCACCCGATTTTGCTCGACCCGGGCTACCATCTTTGTTTTTAGTTCTTGTGCCCTCTATAAAAATGCACATGGGTTTATCATCCTTAAGCAGGTTTTGTGCATGCTCGATTGCACCCATATCTCCTGTTCCTCTATTCACGGGGAATGCACCAAAAAAGCCAAAGAAAGCGCCTAAAATCTTATTTTTAAACAGCTCAGCTTTTGCCATATAATGCATAGGTCTCATATAGACCATATTAAGCACAACAATATCAAGCATCGATATGTGATTTGCGCAAATTATAAACTGTCTGTCTTTAGGAATGTTTTCTAAACCTACAACTTTGCAGGGATAAAAAACAAATGATAACAATTTCAAAATGCTACACACGATGTAATAAACGACGGTTTTAAAAAATTTCATAAACAACAAATCCTTTAAGGTCAAATAATCTCAATGTAAACCACGCCATTATTTAAAATCGAATAACGTAATGTATGGACTGAAACATGGTGTTTTTTTAATTCTTTCCTAATATAATCATTATCAGGCAAACAATAGGTAATTTGAACCTCGATTGCTTTTAATCCCTGCGCCTCTGCTTTATCAAAGGCATTTGAAACAATAGTTTTAAATTCTTTCTCATTATTTATCTGTAACCCTGCATAAGCGTAATAAGAGGGGACGCTTTTTGTGCTCTCAGGAAGAAAAACATTATACTTAGAACCAAGCTCTCCATCTTTTTCAATTATTGTTTTATAATCATCAAAGATTTTATGGGTGCGTGAAATCTCTTTGTAGGAAAGATTAAAATAATCATGACTAAAAGTGAGGCCAAAAATTCGCTTATCATCCCAAGTTGGGTCAATATACATCCAATTATCATCGATTTTGACAACGCATAGCTGATGAAGTTCACCTTCTGATTCAGCAAGCACACTAACACATTCAATGCCCAAATAATTCATAACAAGCTGAAAAGCTTGAGCATATGCAGCGCAAACACCTTTTTTGCGAACAATTGCTCCATAAACCGTCCATGCAATTCTGTGAGCCTTTTGCTCACCTTTATCAACTGAATCTGCAGCCTCTTGATCATAGGTAGAGATATCACATATCCAGTCATGAACAGCAATTTCTATTTCAAGCTGTGACATTTGAGGTGAAATTTTTTCAGAAACAAAATTATTTATTTCGTTATATACCGCTGTTAGCGCAGTGTTACGCTCCATTTCTGAATTAAATAAATATCCATAATCACCATTTGAATTATAGAATCGAACATAAGCAGTGCCATCGAAAATAGTAGAACCATAAGTAGATGGCAACCACATAAGCTGTGGACAATCATACTCTAGCGCTCTCATTGCAATGTCGATATCATCTTTACTGCAATTACCAACCGAAAACATACCTAAATCCATTCTCTGAGCCGCTTCATACATCGCATTATAAGCTTCTTGTTGCGCTTTGGTTAAATGTGTATAACCAACGTATTCGCTCATTGGCACCGACTTAAAATACTCGTTATCGAGGGTAGGAAATTTATATGGAGATGCTAAATAGTTATGCTCTTCAATTGAACTTGATACAACGATATTTGAAGAAGCGTTAAATTCAACAAACCTATTTAGTTTATCTAAAATAGAACAAGAAGTAAAGCTGAACAAAACAACAATTACAACTAAAACACTAACTATTCGTTTAAACATTGTTATCCCCACCATAATAATTAGTTGCGTTACAATGAGCTTCCTGCTGCATAGCCGGTTGAAAAAGCAATCTGCAGATTAAATCCTCCTGTGTAGCCGTCAACATCCAAAACCTCACCCACAAAATACAGCCCCTCGCACAATTTAGACTGCATTGTTTTGGGATCAATTTGTGTAATATCGACTCCACCTCTTGTAATAATTGCTTCATCAATCGGTCTAAAGCCTTTCATATGAATTTGAAAAGCTTTAAGAGTGTTGCATATTTCATCACGCATAGCAACGGTTAATTGATTGCATTTGGTGTCAGGATCAACACCAGCTCTCTCTAAAATATGCATTGACAATGACGCAGGAACAAGCCCCGGCATAATATTGGCTACGTTTTTATTAATATTATCAGCGATATCTCTTTTAAGCCTATCATTAAGCTTTTCAAACGACAACGCAGGCTTTAAATCGATAAACATTTCGCACTCTGCAGGATTGTCAATATGGCAAGACGAGCTTAATATAATGGGGCCACTAACACCAAAATGTGTAAACAACATTTCACCAAAATCGTTATATATTTCTTTTTTATTTTTATAGATAGTTATTGCGATGTTTTTTAAAGTTAAACCTGACAGTTGTGAGCAAAAAACATCCGAAGACTCAATGGGAACAAGCGACGGTTTAATATCACTAAGCTTATGACCAACGGTTTTAGCAAAATGGTAACCATCACCTGTTGACCCCGTTAACGGATAGCTAGCTCCTCCGGTAGCAACTATAACAGCATCAGCATATTTAATTGAGCCGTCAGATAACGCTACGCCTTTTACAGAGCCATTCTCAACAACAAGCTCTTTGGCCTCGGTATTAAATATAAACTTACATCCATTACAGCCACTATAAAGTGCGTCAACAATGTCAACAGCTTTATCAGAAACGGGAAAAACGCGATTGCCTCGCTCAGTTTTAAGCTCAACACCAAGCGACTCAATATAATCAATCATATCTAATGGTGAAAAACCGTTAAGGCAGCTATATAAAAACCTTGGATTTCGAGGCACGTTATTGATAAACTCTCTAACGTCGCAATTGTTTGTGACATTGCATCTTCCCTTACCGGTTATCATAACCTTGCGCGCAGGACGATGATTTTTTTCAATAACTAAAACGTCATGCCCGTTGGTTGATGCAGCGTGCGCCGCCATTAAACCAGATGCTCCTGCACCTAAAATAATTACATTCATCGATTCTCTCCAAGCTTTATTTATAACAAGAGTATTATAACATATGAATTAGAGTTATTCAACTTAAAATAAAAGCATCGGATTTTTGTCAAAATCCGATGCTTAATTATCTTTTATTGAGAACTTGCTGAGCTTGAGCTATCTGATGAAACGTCAGACGAGACATTAGACGAAGTCAGCTCATTATTAACATTAACATAAACAGTAACTATTGAATGAACAGAAACAGACTCGCCCTGTGCAGGTTCGGTAGCAACAACAAGACCATTGGGCAGGCTTGCGTCATCCTTATTCTTAATTTGAATGTTGTTATAGTTAAATCCAAGCTTAAGCAGCTCTAAAATCACATCATCCTGAGTCTTACCACGGGTCGGAGGAATGATAACCTTAGCGCTTCCAAGGCTGATCTTTACCTTAATTGTGGAATTAGGTTTAAGCATGGTGCCTGCTTTAATATCTTGCTCAATAATGGTTCCTGCAGGATAATTGCCATTATATTCGTAGTCGGTTATCTCAAGCTTGAAATAAAGAGAAACATCAGGATTCTCCATTGCTTGGCCGTATCTTACGTTAACAAGATTAGGAACAGCATAGGTGGTAGTTGCAGAAGCAGGATCATCTTGCAATGAAACTGTAGAAGAAACGGGTTTAGCAGCATTAGAGCGAGGATCATCCTCTTTTAAAAGAACGTTAGGAAGAACGAACTTGACTACCACAGCAACAATGAAACCAACCAAAAGTATAGAAACAACAGTAGCAACGATAACTGCAGTTTTTTTGCTGCGAGCAGGCTTCTCAACAGTTTTGTTTTCAGCTGAAACAGCTGAAGGAACCAGAGTGTTTTTAAGTTCCTCAATGGTCTGGGTACGATCATCAGCCAAAATTGCAAGACCATCTGCAAGGGCTGTTAACACACTGCGAGGAATCTCTTGAGCAATCTTAGCCGGTATAACCATTTTGTCGTTAGTTACACGCTCGGTAGCGTCAGCAGGAGGTGAACCAACAAGAATTTTATAGAGTGTTGCACAAATGCCGTAAACGTCGGTCCATGAGCCCTGCTTTGTTTCGAATCCATACTGCTCGATTGCAGCAAAACCGGGGAATAACTGGGCATTCATTGCAGTTGAATCTTTGCGATATGTACGCGCATCAGCAACACAGAAACCGGTGATCCGAATTCTGCCGTCAACACCGACAATCAAGGTTTCGGGAGAAATGCCACGATGAATCAAGCCCTCATCATGCAGAGCAGACAAGCAGGTCAGCACAGGCATAAGCAAGGGGCGAATCTGATCCCAAGTGAGCTGACCGCCATTTCTGATTAAAAACTCACGCATTGTGATGGTTTTAACATGCTCTGTAACGTAATAAGCAGTGTTGTTTGACTCGAAAATATCAGTTACAGGAAACAATGATGGCAAATCGCTGCATCTTGCAAGGCAACGAGCAATATCGAGGAACTGACCGAAATGACGGTTGTATTCGAATTCTTTGCCCATTGCTATTTGAACGGTAACACCATCAGGTGAACGATTGCAAAAAGCCTCGGGGAAATATTCGCGAACACGAATCGGTCTGTTTTCTTCGGTATCCCAAGACAGGTAGGTTACACCCTCACAGTTAGAATCAATAACTGAACCGATAAGATATCTACCATCAAGTAAAGTACGTGTGGGCATAACAGAAACGTTGGTAATATCACGCTCATTGTAGCCGCAACGAGGGCAAACCTCTGAATCGCCCTTATCGCCCATACAGCCCATACACAATCTGCTAAAATCCGGCATAAAGTCACATCCTGTTAATAAAGATTGTCTGCCCCGACTAAATCAAGACAGGTTAAAAGTGAATTACTTTCGAACAAAATCCAGCAGTTCAAAACAAACTGAAGATTTACAATATAATATATTATCATAAAACAATCAAGAATTCAATATTCTTTTGTTTAAATGCAACTGATTTTTGTTTTGAGAGTTTAAACTGGATTATTTTCTGTTGAAAAAATCAAACTTTATAGTATAATATACTATGTATACCAGTCTCGGAGGTGAGGACGCTGAAAAAGTCAAAAGCGACTTTTATTACGTTGATTGCATTATTTGTTGCAATTACTCTTATGCTAACGCTTATCGGTTGTAGCGACCAACCCAATAATGGCTCAAACAACACCAATTCAAAAACAAATTCAAATATTTCTTCAAATACTAAGCAGGTTGTTTTGCCATATTCGGCAAAGGATGTATTAAACCCATACACTGCCGAAACCAAACAAAATCAAGAGCTCTCAAAGCTTTTATTTGATTCACTATTCGTTTTAGACGAAAGCTTCAGCGTTATCAACCGTCTCGCAAAGTCGTATGAATTTGAATCTAATAAATGCACAGTTAAACTCAAAAACGCAAAATTCACAGACAACACCCCTGTAACATCTGATGATGTTATTTATTCATTTTTAAAAGCACGTAGTGGTATATATGCCTCACAGTTATCATCTGTAACTAGTTGCGTAGCTATTGATAGCCAAACGGTTGTTTTTTCACAAAACAGAAACGACCCTAACCTAGTAAATTTACTTGACTTTCCTATTATAAAACTAAACACAGATGATCTTAAAGACGAAAACAGCCGTTCAATCCCCCCTATTGGTTGTGGCAGATATACCTTTTCTAAAAAAGATGAGATATTGATTGCAAATCAAAGCTACTATAACGGTAAGATTAAGCTTAGCCAGATTAAGCTAATTGATTGCCCCGACGATGAATCTCTCAAACAGCATATTATTACAGGCAAAATCAGCACCGTTTATAGCGATTTATCGAGTGGAAGTATCCCTAAAAAGCAGGGGGCACCAATAAAAATCTCTCAAAGCAATCTTGTTTTTTTGGGCATCAACTCTAATCGCCAGTCGCTTAACAATGCAAAATTGCGTTTAGCAATAAGCAGTGCGATAGACAGAGAGCAAATTTGCGATAAAGGTTTTTATGGCTACGCAGACGAAGCAACCGACATTTTTCCGTCGATTTGGGCAAGATTAAAAGGCTACGAATCGTTAAATAAAAATCAAAACTCAAAACAAACTGTTGCTTATTTGAATGAAATAGGCTATAATAGAAAAGATGTGGATGATTTTTTTACCGATCGAAATGGTAAAACGCTGTCTTTAACTCTGTTATGCAACAGCCAAAACAGCACCCATTCAATCTGTGCAGAATTGATTTCATCACAGTTAAACAAGTGTGGCATTGAAGTAAACATCAAGTCATTACCTTGGGCAGAGTATATTCTTGCTCTTCAAACTAATGATTTTGATATGTACGTAGGTGAGGTCAAATTCGGCAAATCACTCTACGTATACAAAGCACTTAACCCATCCGTTATATATGGATTCCCTGCCGAATCAGATAGTAAACTTAAATTTGAAGAATACTATAACGGCAACTCCGATATAATGGTTGCAATTTCTTCTTTCGCAACAGAACTACCATTTATACCCGTTTGCTATAAAAATGGTGTAACTATAAGTTCTGAGTGGTTAGAAGAGTATGTTCAGGCTAATTTAAGCGATGTCTATTATGGCATTGAAAACTACAATTAACCTATCGTAAAACCGACTATACGATAGTTGATTTGAGTCCACAGTCGGAGAATGGAGTAATTTTTATGGTCACTTACGAAACCAAACTCGGATCTGTATGCATTACTAATGCATTTTTTGCAAAGCTTATAGGTCAAGCAGTTTCATCCTGCTACGGTGTTTCGGGTATGGTAGCTAAAGGAACACAAAAGATCAAAACTATCCTTCATCGTGGCAAAATGATTGACAGAGGTATCATAGTCAGTGGAGACATCAATTCGATAACCGTTGAGCTCCACATTGTTGTTACTTATGGTATCAATATTAACGCAATTGCAAACAGCATCGTTCACAATGTAAAATACACCGTTAAAGAGGCAACCGGAATCGACATTAAACGCGTTACAGTTCATGTTGACGGCATTCAAACAGAGTGATATTGCCATATTTTTTAACAGTTAATAATACCTTTAAATATAATGCAATTTTTTCAGGAGATGTAAATGATGATTAATGGTGATTTGTTGCGTGACGCATATATATCAGGCGCAAATAATATTACAAACAACAAACAGAGAATTGACGAGCTTAACGTCTTCCCCGTTCCTGATGGAGACACCGGCACAAACATGTCAATGACCATAAACAATGCAGCTAAAGAGCTTGCTCGTCTTAAGGGTGAGTCTGTTTCTAAGGTTGCTGATACTGCTGCTTCTGCATTTCTCAGAGGAGCTAGAGGTAACTCAGGTGTTATTTTGTCTCTTCTTTTCAGAGGCTTTGCAAAGGGTCTTAAAGGCAAAAACACCATGACTGGCAGTGACCTTGTTGAGTCGCTCGGTTTAGGCGTTGAAGCTGCTTATAAAGCTGTAATGAAGCCCACTGAAGGAACCATACTTACAGTAGCAAGAGTTGCCCATGAAAAGGCAAAAGAATGCAAAAGCGATGACTTTATGACCGTCTTTGATGTGGCTTTAGACGGTGCTAAAGAAGCTCTTGCATCTACACCTGAGCTGTTGCCCGTGCTCAAAAAAGCCGGCGTTGTTGATGCAGGTGGTCAAGGCTTTGTAACCGTTCTTGAGGGTATGCGCTCTGTATTTGCAGATGGCGTTGTAATCAAATTATCCACCACAACCACCAAATCTCAGCCTGTAAAACAAGAGAATTACAATGCAGCAGCTGAATTTGAAACCGATATCACATTCACCTACTGCACTGAGTTCATCGTACAAAAAGTCGGCAACACTGATCCCCGTTTACTTCGTGCATACCTTGAAACCATCGGCGACAGCTGTGTTGTTGTTGATGATGAAGATATTATTAAGGTTCACGTTCATACCGACCATCCCGGTAACGCTATTGAGAAGGGTCTCACCTTCGGTAGCCTTGTAAACCTTAAGATTGAAAACATGCGCGATCAACATGAACGCGCTAGACATGATAACGATCAAACTAAAGAAGTTAACACCGACTCAAAGGGTAGCTCATACTCCCCCGTTAAAAAAGAAAAGCCATACGGTTTTGTTAGCGTTTGCGTTGGTGAAGGTCTTGAAGAGTTGTTTGGTGAGCTTGGAGTTGACAGCATCGTAAGTGGTGGTCAGACCATGAACCCCAGCACAGATGATATTCTTCGTGCAATCGAACTCACTCCTGCTGAGACCGTTTTTGTTCTTCCTAACAACAAAAACATCATCATGGCAGCTGAGATGGCAGTTCCTCTCTCAACCAGAAAGGTTGTAGTGCTCCACACTAAGACCGTTCCCATGGGTATTTCAGCTATGCTGGCATTTGACCCCGATATTGATATCGATGCAAACACAATCGCTATGGCTGCCGCAGCCGACAGAGTCTCAACCGGTCAGATAACATTCGCAGCTCGCGACTCTGATTATGACGGCTTTAAGATTAAGTCAGGTGATATTCTTGCTATGAATAACGGCAAGTTAACCTTCACTGATGACGACTTTGTTCATGCTGCAGTTCGTTTGACCAGAAAGATGGTTAATAAAGAGACTACCTTTATTACCTTGATTTATGGCGACAACGTAACCGAAATTCAGGCCGAACAGGTCAAGTCAAAGCTTGAAGATAAGCTCGGTTCTGATATAGAAATTAGTATCATTAATGGTGGTCAACCTATCTACTACTTCATCATTTCTGTCGAATGATAGAGGCGAATCAATCATGTCACATTTTAAATTGACAGATATTAAAGGCGTTGGTGAAAAACGCGCCCGGCTTTTTAACAAGCTGGGCGTGTCTGATATCAGCGCCCTTTTATATTATTTTCCACGATCTTATACCGATTTATCTACACCATGCTCACCCGATGAGGCTCCTTTTGACGCCCCTTGTGCAATTAAAGCTGAGGTAGTTACTGCACCAACAGAAATACGAATTCGCAAAGGTATGGTGTTATATAAATTTGTTGCAGCAAATGATGGAACATCTGTGGGAATCACCCTATTTAATCAAAAGTTTGTTGCAGATAAAATCAAGGTCGGCAAGTCGTATATTTTCTATGGCACGGTTAGTGGCAGCTTCTTTAAACGCAGTATGTCTTCGCCTGAAATAATAAACGCTGATAAAGCGTATATCCGTCCTACATATCCCGCTACAGAAGGGTTGCCATCTTATTTAATTGAAAACGCAGTTAAACAAGCGCTTGAGTTAAATTTAGATTTGAATGACCCAATACCACAATACATAAGCGAAAAATATAGATTGATGCCACTCAAAGAGGCTTTACAAAACATTCACTTTCCTGCTTCTGCCGAAAAGCTCAATGCTGCAAGGCGCAGACTAAGTCGGATCGTAGCCATGTCGTTCTGTGA
>JAZRMJ010000261.1:0-3591 GCA_045647445.1 Acutalibacteraceae bacterium
TAAATGCATCCTCAACAGCCTCAGCCATATCGCAACGAGCGAGGTCGTTAACTGCAACCTTGGGACAACCGTTGCGCTTGAGCTTGTCTGCAAGGGCGAGCGCTGCCTTTTTGGTGTTGCCATAAACAGAGGTATAGGCAATCACAATGCCCTCCTGCTCAGGCTGATAGCTTGACCATGTGTTGTATAGACCCAAATAATAGCCGAGATTTTCATTCAGCACAGGACCGTGCAGAGGGCAGATAATCTCTATCTCGAGGTTTGATGCCTTTTTAAGCAGAGCCTGCACCTGAGCACCGTATTTGCCGACGATGCCGAAGTAGTAGCGCCTTGCTTCGCATGCCCAATCCTCATCGATGTCGAGCGCACCGAATTTGCCGAAACCGTCGGCAGAGAATAGCACCTTGTCGGTCTTATCGTAGGTGACTATAACCTCAGGCCAATGCACCATTGGAGCAGTCACAAAGGTTAGCTCATGCTTGCCCAGTGAGAGGGTATCTCCCTCACCGACAACCATTCTACGGTCGGCATAATCGTTGCCAAAAAAGTTTTTCATCATGGTGAAGGCTTTTGCCGAGGCAACGATAACCATATCAGGATAAAGCTCTGCAACCTTAGTGATATTAGCCGAATGGTCAGGCTCCATATGTTGCACTATAAGATAATCGGGTTTTCTGCCATCAAGGGCGTTTTGCAGATTGTCCAGCCACTCATGGGTGAATTTTGCATCAACGGTATCAAAAACTGCAATTTTCTCATCAACGATAACGTAGGAGTTATAAGCCATACCGTTTGGCACGTCATATTGACCCTCAAAAAGGTCGATTTTATGGTCGTTAACACCAATATATTTTATATCGTTTGTTATAAACATTTTATACCTCCAAAGGGATAGAATTAGTTTAATATATTTATTAATTATTATACCTATTGAAAAAATATTTGTAAAGAGTTTTGTCTTGCCTTTATGCCGTTATTGTAGTATAATTTTCATGTAAAGTATGTTGAATTTTCAACAAATGGAGTGCGCTATGGAAAAATATTTGAATATTCTCTGCCGTTGCCCATTATTTAACGGCATATCGAGAGAGCAACTGACTGCCATGCTATCCTGCCTAGGTGCCAAGGTCGAATTTTTTGACAAAAAGAATACTATATTCACCGAGGGCAGCTCAGCAAAATATATAGGTATCATGCTGTCAGGCTCAGCGCAGGTTATGATGAATGATTATGACGGTAATCGCAGTATTCTCAGCGAGGTCACAGCGGGAGAAGTGTTTTGTGAAGCCTTTGCCTTTGCAGAGGTAGAGAGTCTGCCCGTCATGGTGGTGGCAAACGAGCCGAGTGAGATACTTTTTTTTGACAGCAACCAAATGTTTTGTACCTGCAATAATAACTGCGATTTTCACCGACAGCTTATATTTAACCTTATGAAAGACCTTGCGACCAAAACGATTGCCTATCACCAAAAAATCGAAATAACCTCAAAGCGTACTACAAGAGAGAAGTTGCTGTCCTATCTTAATCTGCAAGCTAAAAAAGAGGGCAGTCGCTCCTTCACAATCCCCTTTGACCGTCAAGGCCTTGCCGACTATCTGCAGGTTGAGAGAAGTGGCCTGTCGGCAGAGATAAGCCGTCTGCGTAGCGAAGGAGTCATTATAAGTCGCAAAAGTCATTTTGAACTGCTAGCCTGATGGGAGGATTTATATGAGTTTTATATATGCAAACAATATACCCATCTGCACCGTCACTTTAGGCACGGGTGGAGCAATAAACTCCGACTCGCTTTTAGCCTTGCTTGATAAATATTATGAGCTCGGCGGCAGAACTGTCGATACTGCCCGAATGTACGATCAGCTCGGTCAGCCCTCAGAGGCTGTCATAGGCTACTGGCTCAAAAGCAGGTCGGTTAGGAGCGATATCACCCTCGTTACTAAGGGTGGCTTCCCTCGTGAGAGAATGAAGCCGAATTTAATTAAAGACGATATTGAGCAAAGCCTTGACCTTCTCGGCTGTGCGCCCGATATATATTTGTTGCACCGTGATGAGCCGACCACCCATGTGGGCGAATTTGTTGAGCTGTGCAACCGATTTACAAAGCAGGGCTACACCAAAGCGTGGGGTCTCTCTAATTGGGATAATGATCGCATCAGCGAGGCGAAAAGCTATGCTAAAAACCATGGCTTAGTTGAGCCATGTCTCTCCCAAATTCAATGGAGTCTTGCCGTCACCACAGGCAAAAGAGCAGGGGATGATACCCTCGTTTGTATGAATGAGGAGCGCAAGTCTGACTATGCTCAAAGCGGAATGGCTGTCATGGCATTTGCGTCTCAGGCCAAAGGTTTTTTCTCAAAATATGCGTCGGGTGCACCCTTTAGCCAAAAGGTCATCGACCGATTTGTGAGCCCCAAAAATCTTGAGAGAGCCGAGCGTGTGAGAATGCTCTCAAATGAGCTGGGCGTTTCTGCCGCAGCCGTCGCTATAAGCTACATAGTCAGCGCAGGGCTAAACTCTGCCACCGTGGTCGGGTGTCTGAATGAAGCTCAGCTGTGCGACTCAATGACAGCGCTAAATCTAAATCTAACCAAAGAGCAATGCCAGTATCTATACGGAGGATAATATGACCGAATTTGTTTTTGACCCTGCCTTGTTAGAGGGTGGTGTAATATTCGATACTCACGCCCATTATGATGACGAGGCGTTTAATGAAGACCGAGACAGCCTGTTTAAAAGTCTTGCAGAATGGTCGGTTTGTGGGATTATAAACTGCGCTTGCTCGAGTCGCTCTGCTAAAACCACCCTCGAGCTGGCACATAAATATGACTTTGTTTATGCTGCTATCGGTCTGCACCCCGAAGAGACCGAGCCCTTTAATGAGAGCTGGATTATCAACTCTGCAGCCGATAAAAAGTGTGTTGCCATAGGCGAGATTGGTCTCGATTATCATTGGGATAGCGTGCCGAGAGAAACCCAAAAAGAGAATTTTATAAAACAGATTAAAATAGCAAAGAATCTTGATCTGCCCGTCATAATCCATTCGAGGGATGCCCATGCCGACACCCTCGATATAGTCTCTGAGTTTAGACCCAAGGGGGTCATGCATTGCTTTTCTGGTAGCGCAGAAACAGCAAAACAGCTGGTCGATATGGGTTTCTATATCGGCTTTGGTGGAGCGGCTACCTTTAAAAATGCGCGCAAAGCGATTGAGGTTATCGAGCAAATCCCCCTAAATAGATTACTGCTTGAGACCGATTGCCCCTATATGGCACCTGTGCCATACAGAGGTCAGCGCTGTCACTCGGCAATGATAATTAGAGTGGCCGAGCGAATTGCCGAAATTAAGGGAGTATCGGTGCGCGAGGTGCTTGATACTACACGGCAAAACACCAGGGATTTATTTGGAATATAAAAAAACGACCCAAGTCAAACCGACTTGGGTCGTTTTTGCTTTAATTAAGCAGCTTGTTTTTTGGTTGCAAGCTTGATAACGATGAGGGTTGCAAGCATCAAACCAATAGCGATGGGCAGCACGATAATCCAGTTCTGCACAAAGCCTGCAAGGAGGTATGCAACAAATGATACGCCTGCAAC
>JAZRMJ010000262.1:0-6635 GCA_045647445.1 Acutalibacteraceae bacterium
TACAACAGGTTCCAAACAACCCTTTTATCTGCCAAACCAAGTTCATCGGCTATTTGTTGTTGCGTTTTCCCTTGCGATGTTAGCTCTTTGATGATTGGCAGAAGTTCACTTGCTTTTTCATATTTTCTAGGCATAACAAAATCTCCTATGATAGTGTTTAAATTCTACCATAGGAGGCTCTTTTTTTCTATTGTCCGTTTTTAACGGACTTGTTCAGAAAATCCTTAGCTCTTTTTCTTAACTTACAAAAACGAAAAAGCTGTTAAAATTAAAGCACCTATATGTTATTAATATGTAGGTGCTTTGTTATTTTTGCATAAAAATAATCAATAAATTTCTATTTTGGTTAGTGACAAAAATATTGATGTTAAACTTATGATGTGCTACTATTTTCTTGAATAAAGGTGTTTTTGCACCTAAAAAGGAGAGAAGAGACATGAAAAGGCACTCAAGCTTTAGAAAAAACTTCAAACGAACGCTTGGTGTTATAATATCGCTTGCTTTGCTGCTGCAAATGGTGGTCGGCACAGCTGTAACCTCATTTGCTGTGCAAACCTCAAACATCACTGCTGAGGGTCATGCTGTTTTGGCTCAGATTGAAACTATGACCGTTAAGCACGATGGTCTTGTTGTTACCAACAAAACCCTTGCTGAGATTAAGGCGCATATTGAAGCAGGGGATGAGCCTTGGGCTACCAACTTTGAGCGTCTCAAAAAGCACGAGAGCGCAAGCCTTAGCTACACACCCACTCCTTACGAATACCCCTCAGCCGGTCTTTACGGTACCGATGACGCAGGTCATGCGGCCGAACAAGCCGATGCAAGGGCAGCCTACACTCATGCTCTTATGTGGGCGCTGACAGGCGATGAGCGTTACGCCGAAAAATCCATCGAAATAATGAATGCGTGGAGTTATGTCATCAAGGGTCACAAGGGTGGCAACTGGTATTTGCAGACTGCATGGGTCGGCTCAGTGTTCCCCCTTGCGGGTGAAATCATTCGCTCTACTTATGATGGCTGGGCAGATGAAGATATCGAGCAGTTCAAAACTATGCTCAGCACCGCCTATCTGCCCGAGCTCAATAATCGCAAATCCTACGGTAACCGCGGCTTGACCGTCTTTAACGCCCTTGTTGCTATAGGTGTTTTCTGTGATGACAGAGCGGCTATATATCAGGGTGTCTATAATTGGCTCGATTACGTGCCTGCATATTTTTATATAGATGCCGATAAATCAAACCCCGTCGCACCCACCTATTGCCTCGATAATGACGATAAACCCACTAAAGAAGATTATCTTAATATGCATTCAGACATTTATCCAAACCCCGAGGATTCATGGCTGAATCTATCCAATAATCCCTTTAATTTAGGCGAAGACAGAGCAGTCGCAACACAGGATCTAAATTCTCGCTTCTACAACCCAGGCACCTTCTATGACGGTATATGCGGCGAAACGGGTCGTGACCTCGGTCACTCCGAAATGGCCTATGCCGCTGCAATCTACACTGCAGAGATTATGTATAATCAGGGCATTGATATCTATTCAATTTATAAAGATAGATTCGTTGCCTTCAGCGAGACCCATTCAGCCCTCCGACTCGGTGCTCCCATACCCGACGACCTCTACGGTGGTCATATCGAGGGTCTTGGCATGAGTGGTACCTATGAGGTGGGCTACAACCACCTTCATAACCGTCTTGGCATAGAAATGCCTCGCACTACTCAGTATATTCGCACTGCTGTGCGAAACTTTGGTGGACCCGTATGGCCCACAAAGGGTCTTTTAGGCTCAGGCGCCGGTGGTCAGGCAGGTCTGCATATAAATTGGGAGAGCCTTATTGCGGGTCAGCCTCTTGATGAGGTAGCTGCAGATGATTATGCACCTATCCTCAAAGACATAGTCGTAAAGCCGGGTCTATCTATCGGCAGTGTTACCTTTGACACCCTCCCCGAGGGCGGCAACTACTATTACATCAAGGGCAAAGCAGGGGAGTATGAGCACCCCCTCAAGGGCGATATTGCAACCTATCAAATCTATAAGTGCGACCCCACCGTCAGCTTTGAAGCGAAGCCTGATGAGCATATCTATGTTGTCGACGTTGACGATAAGCGCAACGTTCTCGGCTTTGTTGATATACCCCTTACAAGCGATATGATCAGGCAGTGGCCGCAAGGCTCTGTTACCCTCAATCCCACCGACGATGCCTATGCAAGAGGCAGTAACAAAGACCAGTGCACCGGCACTTGGAACACAATTGACCTCTCTGCAACAGGTGGTTGGGGCTACCTCAAGTTTGACATTTCTGCTATGGATTCTTGCTCAACTGCACTTCTTCAGTTAACAAGAACCTCACTGAGCTCTAACGATAAGGGCAACAACTTTATTGAAATCTATGGTGTAGAGGATACCACCTGGTCAGAAAAGACCATCACATGGAATAATAAACCAGAAATTTCAACAGGCGCACTCGTAGAGGTCGAATCTTACGAGGCAGGCAAAACCTTTATTTACGACGTAACTTCCTATGTTCGTTCGCAAATTGCCAAGGGCAAAACAACAATAACTCTGCTCTTTAAGCCTCGTGACGATTGCCCGACCTACTTCCAGTTCCATTCTAAAGAGGCATCTGCATCATCTAACCGACCCACACTCAGAATAGCTCCTGCCATCGATGAACCCATACTCGCCCCCGAACTCGGTGGATTTGTGTGGGAGCAGGGCACCCGAGACGGTGCAACCATGACCACTAAGCTTATCGACGATATCGGTACCTTTAAGTATGCAGTCGGTGCAGAGGGCGAATACACCCGACCTGCAACAGGCACCGTTGCAACCGATTATCCAAACACCCTTCGCGCAAATCAAAACATTTATGTTGAGCCAGGTGAGCGTATCTATATCGTATGGGTCGATGGCGATAACAAGATTACTGCGTGGAGTGAGGTCGTCGCAAAAGAAGCCAATATCTTCTATGACGAGGCAATCCCCTTCAACTTTACAGCTACCGATGATGCCTACACCCGTTCAAACAACCCCGATCAAAATGTTGGCACCTGGGCAGGCATGGATAACACTGCATACCTCAAGTTTACCCTCAAGGATATAACTGCCGTTAAACAGGCAACCGTCTATCTTTATACCCATAATGAATCTACCTGGGGTAGTGGAAATCTTGCAAATCTCGAAGCAACCTATCGAGTTTATGGTGTCGACGATAATAATTGGAAAGAGTCGACCATCACCTATAACAACGCACCTGCCCATCGTGATGAAATCATAAGCTCAACTGAGCGTACTGCCGATGGAGCCCCCTTCTGGGTTGCGCTCGACGTTACCGAATTTGTTAAAGAGAAGGTCGCTCAGGGTGAAACAACAGTTTCCTTATATGTAGATCGCACCGCCAATATGAACTACACCTGGCAGATTCGTTCAAGAAACGACGGCAATGCGTCACAGGCACCCTATATCCACGTTGTGCCCGATACCTCATCAGCCCCCAATTCTATCACCCCGATTGAAGATTCATCAGTCGCAATCGATGGCGATAATCTTTCAATCCCCGAGGGTATGACTGCCGGCGAGCTTCGCAGCCAACTCTCAAACAGAGACGAGATCGTTATCACCTCTGACGGAAAAGAGCTCAACGATAAGGCTGTTTTAACCGATGGTGTTAAGGTCACTATGTATGATAACAGCACCGAACTTGACCAAAAGACCATTGTTACCCAAAAGGCTGTTGAGCCTGAGCCCGAGCCTATTGTGGGCGATGTCAACGGCGACCGAAAGATTAGTTCAGTCGACGTGCTGAGCATCAAACAACATATTCTGGGTCTTTGCGAATTCGACCAAAGCAGCATAATAGCAATGGATATAAATGCCGATGGCAGCGTTACCTCTGCTGACCTGCTCATGCTCGAGCAAGCAATACTCGGCCTTATCAGGCTATAATATCCTAACCTAAAAAACGCACCCCTATCCAAATCGGATAGGGGTGCTAAACTTTTGCATCAGATAAAAGCATTGTTGCTCTTTAAAATGCTTTGTAGTTGTTTTATGTCAACCTTGCGAGTAGAAACACCGTTCTTTATTGCCAGCGCTGCAGCCACTCCTGCCGCCTCACCTATGCAGCAAACAACAGGCATAATTCTGTATGAAGCCTGAGCACCGTGGTCAGACGAGATGCATCGACCTGCAACCAGCAAATTATTTGCATCTTTCGGGATAAGACTGCGATAGGGAATGGTATAATACTCGCCTGCATCGAAAAAGTAGTGGCTTGTGCCGCTACCCTCGGGGTTATGAATGTCGATATCGTAGTTACAAGCAGCAATTGAATCCTCAAACTTAATGCATGCCTTGCAATCGGCCTCGGTCAGCAGATAGTCGCCAACAATCATGCGACTCTCTCTTACACCGATTTCGGCAGCGGTTGACATAATAAAGCTATCTTCCATGCCGTCGGCATTTTCTTTCATGAAGTTAAAGATTTCAAAGACCTGCCCTCTTGCGATTATCTCAGCTTCGGTAACGTCAACGGGGTCGGTGGGGTTCTTTTTAACAACACGGGTTGTGTTAAAGTGAAGCACGTTTTTAACAGGTGTCTTAAACACCAAAATGTTCTCTCTGGGGTTAATGAACTTGCCGTCTTCGAGAGCCTTTGCGTGTCTCTCATCCAAAACAGCTTTGCTCGCAAAAAACTTATCTGTGTCAACGTTGCCCACTCTAAAGCATAATGTCATTGGCTGACAAAGTCGGTCAGGCTCACGACCCAAAACGGTCGGGCAATCAGCAAGAAAGGCGAGTTGAGCGTCGCCCGTAGCATCAATAAACAGGTCAGCTTCAATCTGCATCTCACCCGAGCGAGTCGCAACCGATATGGATTTTATGGTGCCGTCTTTTTTATCTGCCTTGAATATATAAGCGTGATACAATAGGTCAATTCCGGCTTCGATAACCATTTTGTTTAGAATGTATTTGAGTTCTTCTTCAGCGAAGGTCTCAGCCATCATAGCATTGCGCTGCTCGAGCTTATCGTGAATCTCTTTAAAGATACCTGCAGATAGGTCAACCCTCTTGCCGTCGATAGTGGTCCAATAGGGCATAAAGGGGTTAACAAGGCAGTTAACAGCAGCACCACCAAGGCAGTTGGATTTTTCAACTATAATTACCTTAGCTCCACCTCGTGCAGCGGCAATAGCGGCTGCAACACCTGCAAATCCACCACCCACAACAGCAACATCATACTTTTTCATATTAACACCTCAATTCTATATTGTTAAAATTTAATATACTAAAATGAAACTCCCTTTGTCTTATACAAAAGATATAAAACTATTGCACAAAAGAAACAAATATGCTAAATTAAGAGAAAAAAGTAGCAATAGTAGGTGGTTTTGTGCAATCTTTGCAAACACTAATCGATATGTTGGTTTCGAAAAGGCAGATTCATATCAGCCTCCTCGACCTGACGGGAGTTCTCGATTCACCTCTTACTAGACTCAGATTTAAAAACACGGTGCATTCAAAAGAATTTTGCGATGTAGCAAAACAAACCGAACGAGGCTACAGAGCCTGCCTTGACTGCAAAATGATGGCAAATCTAACGGCTGTTAACTATAAAGAGCCCTTCGAGGGTCATTGCGCGTGGGGTATGTATGAGGCAGCGCTCCCCGTAGTTAAAAATGATCAGGTTATTGCAGTGGTTTATGTTGGCAATGCCATAATCAACCAAGCCTACACTTTAGAGCGTATTGATAGAATGTGCCAAAGCACTAAGGTTAACAAAGCGCAACTACTCTCGCAAATATCAGGTTGCGAGAGGCTTGAGAGACCCGACGAATTGCACGAGGTAGCAGAGATAGTAGCCGACTATCTTTTAATGCTAAGCGAAAGGGTGTCAAACAACAGGCCTGAAATGCATTGGATGGTGTCGGTGCTAAAAGGCTATGCCGATGAGCTTTATCATACAAATCCTACCCTTAAAGAGATAGCCGTAACCTATCACAAAAACGATAAATATATAGGTCGGCTTTTTAAAAAAGAGATGGGTGTTACCTTTAATGAATATTGTCTTGCTAAACGCCTTGACAGAGCGGCTAAACTTTTGCGCCAAGGGTCAAATAAGATTATCGACGTTGCACTCGAGAGTGGCTTTGATAATATATCCTATTTTAATCGCACCTTTAAAAAAAGATACTCTCTTTCACCGACCGAATATCTAAATAGCCTAAACAAAAATGCTGTTGAATGAATCAACAGCATTTTATCATTATTTAGGTGGGGCCATCTTCCACATTCCACGACAACAGGTGCCCACAAACACCTCACGGGTCTTTGCATTAACTCTGATGGTAGTAGCCTCACGACCACCATCAGGGCCGGTGCGACCATCATCAGGTGAGCGAGTCAAACACTTCCAGGTCTTACCGCCATCGGTTGAACGCATAACAGCCTTCGCAGCCTGATTAATGTTGTCTGCACTTGCAGTATAAATAATGTTAGGGTCAACAGGGTCAACACAAACGCTACGAATGTTGTAGCTGCCGTAATCGACCTTTTCAAAATCACCTGAGCCACTAAGCTTGCGTTTATAGAGAACTCTGTTTGCAACAACAAATATCTCGTCGGTCTT
>JAZRMJ010000263.1:0-1883 GCA_045647445.1 Acutalibacteraceae bacterium
CATGGTCTCGATTTCTTTTTGAAAGTAACGCTGATTCACTTTTTTCGCCTTCTTTGAAAAATTTGACTCTCTTATGAGAGGGTTTTATGAATTATAACCCAAATCAAAAGCCTTTTTATTCATCTCGATGAATTTGGGTGCGACGGTCTTTTCGATGGCCTCAATCCAACGCTCATATGGGATGCCGAACTGCTTTGCGGCTCTGCCCATAAGCACGATGTTGACCGCCTTAGAAGAGCCTGCCTGCTCTGCGAGAGAGAGGGCGTCGAGCGCCTCAACACAGACACCCTTGTTGGTCAGCTCACCGAGCACCTCTGTGGGGTACTCAGCGGCGCCGATAATGACAGGCATCGGGTCAATCTGCTGAGTATTAACGACAATTTTGCCGTCTTTTTTAAGATAACGGGCGTAACGGGCAGCCTCTAACTTTTCGAATGCGATGATGATATCAGCCTCACCCTCTGTCACGATGGGGGAATAAACCTTATCACCAAAACGAACATAGGTAACAACCGAGCCACCTCTTTGGCTCATACCGTGTACCTCGCTGACCTTAACGTCAAAGCCCTCGTCGACCAGCAGTCGACCGAGCAACTTAGATGCGAGCAGACTACCTTGACCGCCCACACCGACTATCATAACACTTGTGGTTTTCATCATGCTCACCTCTCTTAGTTTATAGCATCGAATGCGCAAAGCTGTTTGCAAACGCCACAGCCAACGCAAAGGGTGTTGTCGATTTTAGCCTTGCCATCCTTGAGGCTGATTGCAGGGCAGCCAAGGCTCATGCAACGCTTGCAGGATTTGCACTTGTCGCTCTCAACAGTCAGGGGAGCTTCGTGCTTTACGCTCTTGAGCAATACGCAGGGGCGACGAGAAATAATAACAGAGGGTTCCTCAGCGGCAAGCTCCTCTTTAATAGCAACTTCGCAGGCCTTGAGGTCATAGGGGTCAACCACTCTGACTCGATTAATGCCCAGCGCACGGCAAAGTGCTTCAAGGTCAACCTTAGCAGCAGGGTCGCCCTTAATGTTGTAGCCTGTGGTGGGGTTCTGCTGATGACCGGTCATACCGGTGATGGAGTTGTCAAGAATAATAACGGTTGAGTTGGTAGCGTTATAAGCAACGTTAACAAGACCGGTCATGCCCGAATGCATAAAGGTTGAGTCACCAATAACAGCAACCGACTTTTTCTCAGCGTCGCTGCCTCTTGCGGCGTTAAAGCCGTGAAGACCCGATACAGAAGCACCCATGCAAAGGGTAGAGTCAAGAGCGTTAAGAGGGGGCACTGCTCCGAGAGTGTAGCAACCGATATCACCCATAACGGTGATTTTATTCTTAGCGAGGGTATAGAACATGCCACGGTGAGGGCAACCTGCGCACATCATAGGTGGACGAGCAGGTATGACCGAATCAGCGCCAACACATTCCTTTGCAGCCATGCCAAATGCGGCAGCGATGGTCTGCTGAGAGAACTCACCGAGCATAGAGAACATATCCTTGCCGTAGCAATCGATACCAAGTGAGCGAACGTGGGTTTCGATGATGGGGTCAAGCTCCTCAATAACATAGAGCTTTTTAACCTTCTTTGCAAATTTCTCAATCAGCTTAACAGGCAGGGGATGGGGCATACCGATTTTGAGTATGCTTGCCTTGTCGCCCATAACCTCTTTAACGTAAAGGTATGAACAGCCGGAGGTGATAATTCCGATTTCGTCAGAGTTATATTCAACGGTGTTATACTGGCAATCTTCAGCCAAATTGCGAAGCTGAACGGTGCGGTTCTCAACAAAGGGATGACGTTTGATGGCGTTGCCGGGCATCATAATGTACTTTGCGGGGTCCTTTGTGTAATCCTTGAGCACGGCGGGGGTAGCATCACC
>JAZRMJ010000264.1:0-1477 GCA_045647445.1 Acutalibacteraceae bacterium
CAACCGATTCAAATAAAAAGGTCACCGTGAATGGCGTGTTCACGGTGACCGATAGGGTTAATTATATGCGCTCTTTCTTTTTAAAGAGGACGGGGACTGCTATTGCAACGACGCTCACAAGCAAGATGCCGAAGGGCAGTGCAAGGTCACGGCTGTCGCCGGTGATGCTGCCGCCTGAGGCTGAAAGGGGTGCAATTGCAACATTGGTCCAATATCTGTCGGTGGGATGGTAGTTGCCCGAAATCTTGAGGCCCACCTTCTGATTATAAAGGTTGAGGTTGTTAATCTGAAGTGTTGATGCGATCGACTTGTCAGTAAGGGTCCACTTGAGGGCAACTCCCTCGAGATATACGGCGAGATTGCCGTCTTGATACTTAATCTCGTAGATGCCGTTGGGCTCGTTGAACAGGTCGGTCGTGCCAATCAGCGCTCCGTCATAATAAAGCTCAGCGGTGAAGAAGTGGACACCACGTCCATCGGCAGAGTCATTTTGGAAGCGGATTTCGAGATGCTTCTCGTCGGTGCCCAGATAGAGTGCGCAGGGCTGACTGCCGTTATTATAGCCGTTGTTGATAATAAGCTCGGCTGAAACCGCAAAGTTGGTATTGGAAAGGTTGTATTCCTTCTTAGTCCAGATGGTTTTGGAGCCGCTCTTGATATAAAGCTTGCCGTCGAGTATGTCGGTTGCTTCGCAATCCCAATCGTCAGCGACAAGAAGCTCGTTGGACCACTTCTCGGTCAGGGCTTCGCCTCTGTAGACATTGTCCTCAGCGTTGGGGTCTTCGATGCCCTCGAGCTTGAGCGATCTGTAGGTAGCGCTCATACTGCTGTTGTTGTTATGATAGAGGGCGATTGCAGCCTCAGAGAGGTCGAGCAGCTCGTCGGTATCGGTATAGGTGATGCTGAATTGCTGAGCCGAGCCGTGATATTTCTCATAGGTCAGAGTTTTGGCCTCGGCATCGTAGGTAATGACATACTTTATGTTGGCTATATCAGGCTCTGACCAAGAATTCCAGGTGTAGGAAATCCAGTTCTTAACATTGATAGCGGTGCTCTGTTCGGCGTTCCAATTGGCGTTGGTGCTGTCGAATATGGCATTGCCTGTGACCTTATCCACACCGTCAATGTTGATGATGGGGGTGACAAAGCCCTTCATAGAAAGGGTAGCATTGCCAATCTTGACACCGACAAAGCTGTTGTTTGCGGAGATATTGTTCCAATAGGCCTTGCCCTTGGCTGAATACTCAAGGGTGAAGCCCTGGGTGAGGTTAAACTTGTCTTTGTAGGTGACCACTGCATAGGACTCGCCGCTGACATCAGACAGAGCGATGCCCGAAGAGCCGTAAACGGGGGTGTTGTTTTCAGCAGTCCAATCATCGGCGACAACACTGCTGCCCTTGTAGTCGATGCCGACACCTATCAGCGGAGCAAGTCCGTCGGGGGTCTCACCGCCGTCGGGGGTCTCGCCACCGTCGGG
>JAZRMJ010000265.1:0-9349 GCA_045647445.1 Acutalibacteraceae bacterium
ACTAACGTGTGATTTGTCATAATCAAATAATGTTTGGTTTAAAAACTCAATAACCACTTTGTCGATTTTAGAATTAGATGGTTTTGCGAATTTTGATTCATACGCCGTATTTGTGTTGTGTAGCACGGCCATAAATTGACCTTCTCCCCTGCTTATGTGGGGATAAAATCTGCGTGTGTAATGAATGTTTTCGCATCTGCAACCATCAAATTTTATGCCATCAGAGGTGTTATCTCTGACTGAATTTTTAACCGGCACAAGCTCAAACTCAGGGTGCAGATTTAAAAACTCATCAACAACCATTTCATTTTCTTCAACCGAGAAGGTACAGGTTGAATAGACTATGTATCCACCATCTTTTAGCGCTAATGAAGCGTTGCCTAGAATCTCAAGCTGTCTCTCAGCGCACATTTTAACGTTATCGACGCTCCATTCAGTGATGACTCCGCAATCCTTTCTGAACATTCCTTCGCCTGAGCAAGGAGCATCAACCATAATCATGTTAAAAGTATTAGGATATGTTTGAGCAATTCTGGCGCTATCCATACACGTTGTGACGACGTTATGCAGCCCAAGTCGTTCAATATTACCAGTTAATATTTTGCATCTAGATGGAATAATCTCATTAGATACTAAAACACCTTTATCGCCAAGTTTATTTTTGAGCTGAGTGCTTTTTCCACCCGGAGCTGAGCACATATCTAATATGCACCAATCGGGGTCAATTTCTAAGCATTCTGCAGGTGCCATGGCAGCAGGCTCTTGAACATAAATCATACCTGCATGATGGAACGGATGATTGCCGATGTGCTCAGTATCGAAATAGAATGCATTATCAACGTATGGTATTTTATCAATTGAGATGTTATTGATTTTTTCAAAATCCTCTATGCTAATTTTATCGGTGTTAACTCTGAACGCCC
Source organism: Acutalibacteraceae bacterium (assembly GCA_045647445.1). GTDB lineage: Bacteria > Bacillota > Clostridia > Oscillospirales > Acutalibacteraceae > RGIG2206. The sequence goes on from JAZRMJ010000265.1 coordinate 924, forward strand.
TAACAGGCTTATCATTAAGTGCATTCATATAGCTATCAAAATCATCACCGAGAAGCGTTTTTATTCTCTTTTCAAATTCAATTGGAAGGGTTATCATTGATTATCTCCGTCTAAATTCATTTCTGAATATAACATGCACATTGCAACCGATGTAATTGCAGCAGTTTCGGTGCGCAAAATTCTTTTACCGAGCGAAATAATTTGACCACCACTTGACTTAGCAAGCTCTATCTCGATATCTTCAAAACCACCTTCGGGGCCAATAAATATGCCAACCGACATACCTTTTTTAATATTGTTTAATGCGTTAACAGTAGAAGCAATGCCATCTTCATTCTCATATGGAACGAGCATAATATCGAGGCATTTAGCCATTTCAATTGCCTGTTTATATGATAAAACTTCGCCTACTTCGGGTATAGTGTTGCGTTTGCTTTGTTTAGCTGCGCTCTCTGCAATCAACTGCCAGCGTTGTTGCTTAGATTTTTTCTTTTTATCATCAAGCTTAACTACACAGCGTTTCATCTCAACCGGTATTATTTTTGCTACACCAAGTTCAACCGTTTTTTGAATAATAAGCTCCATCTTGTCACTTTTAGGAAGACCTTGAAACAGAATTACGTCGATGCTAAGATTGGTGTTTTGATAGTTTTCTTCAACCACCTTAACTACGGCAGTTTCACCCTCAAAATTTTCAATCACACAGAGGTCACTAACGCCACCACAGCTGACAAGAAGGGTATCGCCTACCTTCATGCGTAGCACATTCTTTATATGATTATAATCAGCACCACCAATATAATATCGGTCGGTTTGCTGTCTATCACCCGAGATAAAAAAGTTATACATAAACTCACGTCCTTTAAAGCTATTATAACAAATAGTTTAGTAGTTTACAACCATAAGCTTTTAGGAGCAAAATAGAGCAAATATTTAGTTGACTTAGATTAAAATGTGTGATATAATTTTCTAAGAAATTTCTGTGGAGGTAGTATTGTGATGGAAATTAAGCACATTCAGACCATTGAAACCCGTAATCTTTGCGAGAGCGCTAAGAATGGCGGTTGTGGCGAGTGCCAGACCTCTTGCCAGTCTGCTTGCAAGACCAGCTGTGGCATCGCTAATCAGCAGTGCGAGAACACCGAAGAGAGCAAGTAATTGCTTAATAAAATTGCTGCCTTTAGGCGGCTTTTTTTATGATTATTAACGAGGCCGATGATGATACATCAATATAAATTAAACGGCTATAATATTGTGCTTGATATTTGCTCAGGCTCTGTGCATGCAGTTGATAACGTAGCATACGATATTATCGCCCTATTTGAAGATAACAGCAAGGATGACGTTATATCGTCAATCCATAGCAAATACGCTGATCAGGGCGCAACCACTCAAGATATTGAAGAGTGCTATAATCAGGTTGTTGCTCTCAAAGAATCAGGCAAACTGTTTGCACCCGATACCTTTGAGCCAATGGCAGGCAAGTTAAAAGAAAAGACCTCAGGTGTCATTAAAGCACTTTGCTTACATATTGCTCACACCTGCAATCTTAACTGCGAATATTGCTTTGCAAGTCAGGGCAAATATCATGGCGACAGAGCAGTTATGAGCTTTGAAGTTGGCAAACGAGCACTTGATTTTCTTATTGAAAACTCAGGCACTAGGCGTAATCTTGAGGTTGACTTTTTCGGTGGCGAGCCACTGATGAACTTTGAGGTTGTCAAACAGCTTGTTGAATATGCTAGAAGCGTTGAAAAAGAGTATAATAAGAATTTTAGATTCACTCTGACTACCAATGGCCTGCTTATCGATGATGACGTGATTGATTTTGCAAACAAAGAGATGAGTAACGTTGTGCTTAGTCTTGATGGTCGCAAAGAGATTCATGATAAATACCGTGTCGATTACGCAGGTAACGGTAGCTGGGATAGAATTGTGCCTAAATTCCAAAAACTTGTTGAAGCAAGAGGCGGAAAGAATTATTATATGCGTGGCACCTTCACCCATGCAAACCCTGACTTTTTAAAAGATATAGAGCAAATGCTAGATCTTGGCTTCACAGAGCTTAGCATGGAGCCTGTTGTTTGCACTCCCGGTGACCCTTCAGAGCTTACCGATGAGGATATGCCCATCATTGTTGAGCAATATGAGAAGCTCGCATCACTGATGAGAGAGTGCGACAAGGCAGGCACCCCCTTCACATTCTATCATTACATGATTGACCTTACCGGTGGACCTTGCATTTACAAGCGTATTTCAGGCTGTGGCTCAGGCACTGAGTATATGGCTGTTACTCCTTGGGGTGATCTCTATCCCTGCCATCAATTTGTTGGTGACGATAAGTTTAAACTCGGTGATATATACAATGGTGTATCAAACTTTGAGATACAAAAGAGCTTCTTTGATTGCAACGTATATTCCCGTGAAGAATGCAGATCATGTTGGGCTAAGCTTTATTGCTCAGGTGGTTGCGCAGCTAATGCATATCATTCTACAGGTTCTGTAAACGGCGTTTACAAATATGGCTGCGAGCTTTTCAAAAAGCGTATGGAATGCGCCATAATGGTTGCCGTTGCACGAACTCTCGAGGGTAAATAAAATGAAAACACCTATTTTTGACTTCGTACAAAAATATGCTGAAAACAATAACACTAGGTTTCATATACCCGGCCATAAAGGAACTTCCATTTTAGGTATTGAAGCTATAGATATCACCGAGTTTGATGGTGCTGACTCTCTTTATGAAGTAAATGGCATAATTAAAGAAAGCGAATCAAACGCAAGTCTAATATTTGGCTCAAACACCTTTTATTCTACTGAAGGGTCTTCGCAATGCATTCGCGCACTGATTCATCTTGCGACCATGAATGCCAATAAAGATGCACCGATTTTAGCAGGTCGTAACTGCCATAAAACATTTTTAAGTGCAGTAGCGTTGCTCAATATTAATGTAGAGTGGATTGAGTCGGATTGCGATGAAAATTTCTTGTCTTGCTCAATAAATTCTGAGACAATAAATAAACAGATTAATAACTCAAAAGTTAAACCGTGTGCTGTTTATATTACGAGCCCTGATTATCTCGGTAATGTAGCAGATATAAAATCAATTTCAGACGTATGTCATATAAACAATGTGTTGCTTATAGTCGACAACGCTCATGGAGCATACCTAAAGTTTTTGCCACAATCAAAGCACCCAATTGATTTAGGTGCAGACATATGTTGTGATTCTGCTCACAAAACCCTGCCTGCGCTAACAGGTGCAGCTTATTTGCACATCTCAAACAATGCTCCAAAATATTTAATAGACAACGCAAAAAATTCACTCGCTTTATTCGGTTCAACCAGCCCCTCATATCTAATATTGCAATCACTTGATTTGCTTAATAAGTATTTAATAGATTATCCTCGCGTATTAAATGACTTTATAAAATCAGTTGATAACGTTAAGCTCAGTCTTATAGAGATGGGATTCACTCTATATGGCAATGAAGAGCTAAAAATCACTATTAATGCAAAAGAATATGGCTACTACGGATATGAGCTTGCTGATATACTATTTAATGCAGGTATAGTTTGTGAATTCAGCGACCCTGATTATTTAGTGTTGATGTTGACTCCTGAGATAACAAATAATCAGCTTTCTAAGCTTGTTACCGTTTTAAAAAGCATCGCTAAAAAACCTAAAATCACTAATTTAGCACCTAAATCGGTGATTGCAAAACGCAAAATGTCAATAAGACAGGCTATGCTATCTAAAAGCGAATCGGTGAATGTTGAGCAAGCTTTAGGTAGAGTTCTTGCAAGTGCATCAGTTGGATGCCCACCTGCTGTTCCAATCTTAATAAGTGGAGAAGTTATCGATCAAAAATCAATTGAAGCATTCAAATATTATGGTATTACAACCGTTAGTATAGTTAGTCAATAAAAAACAAGGCAGTCAATAACTGCCTTGTTTTTTATTTTATTCAGAATCATTAGTATCTTCAACTTCAGCTATTTCATTGCTAAAATATGCAGTGCTATCAATCGGCAGGTTTTTAGCCTTAAGCCTGCGTTCTGTTGATTTTCTAAAGATAAAGAACAATATTGCCATAACAGGAACTGCAAGAAGCATACCTGCAAGACCAAAAAGGCCGCCACCGACTATCATGGCAAACAACACCCAAAATGGTGATAAACCAACGGTATCGCCAAGTATTTTCGGCGAAATAATGTTACCCTCAACCTGCTGAATAACAATAATGATAATTACAAAATAAATTGCTTTTATCGGGTCAACAAGCAAAATTAACAACGTACAAGGTATTGCACCTAAATATGGACCAAAAAACGGAATAATATCGGTAACACCTATTATAAAGCTAACAAGCACAGGATAGGGCATATCGAATATTAGCAGCACTATAAAGCACATAATGCCAACAATCAAAGAGTCAATAAGCTTACCTAAAATAAATCTGGTTGTAATTTTGTTGCCTTCTCTGGCTGTATCAAGCAAATCATCAACCTTTTCTTTATTCATATAAGCATACATAAGCTTTTTAAAATGTGCAAAAATTCTTTCTTTGCTGCTGAGAATATAGATTGAAACAACAAAGCCTAAAATCATATTGAAAGCAACGTTAAAGGTGGTACCAAAGAAAGAAATAAGCCCATTGCCAAGCAAGCCGGATACTTTAAACAAGCTATTGGTTAGCCATCCAAAAATTGATTCAAAAGAAAATTCAAATCCTCCATCATAATTCTCAGCAAGCCATTCGTTAACGCTATTAAACACACCAACAAAATCGTAGTCTTTTGCAAGCTGATTATACCAATTCGTGAAGGTTTCAATCTTTTGAGGTGCGCTCTGAACAAAATCGGTAATGCTGATTATTATCTGAGGAATGATTAAATAGAGCAAAAGTGAAATAGCAGAAATAAACAATATTGCAGCAAGAGCAATGCTCACTCCCCTATTTAATGATTTAAACTTTTCAGGCTTTTTAACTTTTTTTAGAAAAAGTTTTTTAAACAAACGCTCAAACAACATCATTAAAGGGTTTATTAGATAAGCTAACACTACACCAATAACGATAGGTTGAAAAACGGATATAACTTTATTGTACTCTTTATTTATAATAAAGGTGTACATAAGTATTCCTGCTAAAATAATAGCAAGAACAATAGCTATTTTTTGCTTTGTGCTTAAAGACTTTTTAGAATCGTTCAACTGAACTCACCATCCAATCAGGAATCAAATCAACCCCAAACAGACACTTTCTTTAAGGTTGTAGCGCTAAGCTTGCCATCCATAAAATAGAACGAAAGTTCCATATCATCAAATTTATAGGTCAGCGCATATACGTCGGTAGGCTCGCCGAAAAAGAAGAATAAATCTTCTTCGTTTGCAAAACCATCAAAAACAGGTTTAGCTTTTACGGCATCTTTAACGGTCTGTGTGTCTGATATGCCTAAACGAAGGCTGTAAGCATCATAAAAATATGCAATAAAGCTTATACCTTTATCTTGGTCGGCTACATGATAATAATATTTTGTATCACCCGTTGTCATGCGCACAGGGTCGCCCTCGCGTATATCAAGCTCAACAGCATCTATATTATGCTTTGAACTTGCATCCTCATTGGTGCCCCAATATTCTTCATCACCATAGTGATAAGCTTCCTTAATAGTTTCGGGGTTTGTACCTATACCAAACTCACAACCATCAATTATTCCTTTAGATGCCTGCTTGACTATATCAACAGCTACAGTGCTTGAGGTAGGCATGCTTTTAGAAGAAGTTGGTCTTGATTTATCTTCTTTAACACAAGCTGTTACGCTTAAAAATATAACAACACACAAAATTAATGATACAATTTTTTTCATTTTAAGTCCTCCTATTATTATAAGAATATTTGTCAAGCAGACTTCTTTTCAAATCCCACAGTGATTGAGAATAGTCAACGTAGTACTCATGAGGATTCTCAAATCGTTTAACCTCATCCCAAAGCAAATCGACCTGCTCATTACATAATTGTTTAATTTGAGTTACCGAAGGTTTTTGGGCAACGCAATTACCATTTAAAAAAATCGGTCTTAGCATCTTAACGGCTTTAAAATCAGTAATTGTTTTTCTCTTCCAGGTGTGATGGGGATCAAATAATTCATAAGGCTTTGAATCATCAACAACCTCGTCAAACAGGGTAATCAAATCAGCAATAGCCTTGCCTGTTGAGTTGTCAAATAATCTCCACAGCTGTTTAAAACCTGGGTTTGTAATTTTAGTAACGTTTTCACTAATTTTAATCTTCGGAATCTCATTGGCATCATCCCACACAGCAGAAAGCTTATAAACGCCACCAAACACCGGCGATGATGCAGATGTAATCTGCCTTTCACCTACTCCAAAAATGTCAACACAAGCGCCCTGAATGGACATATCGCGAATAATATATTCATCAAGTGAATTAGATGCAACTATGCGACAATCGGGGTATCCGGCGTCATCAAGCATCTTTCGTGCTTTTTTAGTTAAATAGGTTATATCACCACTGTCAATGCGAATTCCAACAGGGCGTTTACCCATAGGTGCTAAAACCTCGTTAAAGGTACGAATTGCGTTTGGAATTCCGGATTTAAGAGTGTTATAAGTATCAACAAGCAATAAGCAACTATCTGGATAGTTACGAGCATATGCTTTAAAAGCATCAAGCTCATTATCAAACATTTGAACCCAGCTGTGAGCCATAGTGCCTGAAGTAGGAATATTAAACATCTTAGCTGCCAATACGTTTGATGTTGATGAGCAACCACCGATATAAGCAGCTCTTGCCCCATAAACCGAAGCGTCAAAGCCTTGCGCTCGTCTAGCTCCAAACTCCATAACAGGCTTACCCGCTGCAGCCTGAGCTATTCGATTAGCTTTAGTTGCGATAAGGGATTGATGATTAATACATATAAGCAAAAGGGTCTCAACAAATTGAGCTTGAATAACCGGCCCTTTAACGGTCATAACGGGCTCACCAGGAAAAATCGGAAAACCTTCTGCAACTGAATATATATCACACTTAAACTCAAAATTTGCTAAATATTCGAGAAACTCCTCTGAAAATAACTTTGTGTTTCGCAGAAATTGAATATCATCATCGGTGAATTCAAGCTCCTGAATATATTCAACAACCTGCTCAAGACCTGCAAAGACTGCGTAACCACCCTTATCAGGAACAGTTCTAAAGAAAAGGTCAAATGAAGCAATATAGTCTCTCATGCCTTCATTGTAATAACCATTAGCCATAGTTATCTCATAAAAATCGGTTAGCATTGTAAGATTTCGAGAGAAATTACCCAGCATTAAACTCAACTCCAATACCATTTCGTGAGATTATTATATCACATATTTTTATATAATCAAATGCATTATCTAAAAAATGCAGAAATATTCATAATTATTTAACAGATTCAATCTACAGATGTAGTATAATATCGAATATAAAATTTTTGAGTAGGTGTTTGGATGAGAGTACGCACACAACCGTTAGGTACAAGTAACATTTCTGGTAATATGATTGAAAAAATCAGAAGACAACGTGGTTTTAAACAGAAATATGTTGTTGATAAGCTCGATATTAGAGGAATTAAAATGACCGTCTCCTCCCTGTCTAAAATCGAAGGACAGATAAGACAGGTTGCCGACTATGAGCTTTTGGCAATTGCAGATATACTTGAAGTTCCTGTTACTGAATTATTAAAAGACTAAAAAAACAACAGCACAACAGATTAATCTGAAGTGCTGTTGTTTTTTATTATAGATTTTTTCGTTTTACATATTGTAATGGGCTCACTGCTACAGGTAATTCATTATTAATAGACGCAGCAGTATCAGAAACCCCAGGTTCAAGACCTACTCCTTGAGGATACACAAACGGAATATTAAAGTATTTGCAAAAACCTCTTGTTGTAAATTCAGCAAAACTTTGCATTCTAACGTGAAACAAGGTTGCATCATCTACATTATCGTGAAACACAATCTCATCATATACACATGGTGAGGTTGTATATCTGATTTCATATAAGCTCCTGTTTTGATTAACATATATTGGTTTAGGATAAACCTTTGGTCTGAATTCTTTTATATCTTCAGCGCAATCATAGGCATTATTGCCTTCTATTGCATTATAAACAAGCAATACCGAATATCTCGTTTGCCCATTAAATGCATTAGTGTGACAAGCATAATGTATATCAGGTTTCCATTCATTACTTTCAGCAGTTGCCTGCTGAAAACTTTTATCAAAATTTCTACGGTATTCTATGTCACAAGCATCGAAATATCTTTGAAGTATATCAGCATATAGCTGACAATGATTTTTCTCGGTATCCCCGTATTCACATAGGTTACTCTGCTGAACACTAGGTGAAATATACACCTTTGGCATCTTACC
>JAZRMJ010000266.1:0-1965 GCA_045647445.1 Acutalibacteraceae bacterium
AAAACTCGCCAGGCGCAAAAGAAGTTTGCAACCTACACTCAGGAGCAGGTCGATAAAATCTTTTTAGCAGCTGCTTCTGCCGCTAATAAAGCAAGAATCCCTCTTGCTAAAATGGCAGTTAAAGAAACCGGCATGGGTGTAGTAGAGGATAAGGTTATCAAAAATAACTACGCATCCGAATACATCTATAACGCATATAAAGATACCAAAACCTGTGGTATTATTGCAGAGGATAAGGCTTTCGGCACCAAAACTATTGCTGAGCCTATTGGTGTTATTGCAGCAGTTATTCCTACCACTAACCCCACCTCTACATCTATATTTAAATGCTTGCTTGCTCTCAAAACTCGCAATGCTATAATCATTTCACCTCACCCCCGTGCAAAGGATTGCACCATCGCCGCAGCAAAGCTAGTGCTTGAAGCAGCAGTTGCAGCAGGTGCGCCCGAGGGCATCATTGATTGGATTGATGTGCCCAGCCTCGAAATGACTAACACCGTCATGAAAGAGGCCGATATCATCCTCGCAACCGGTGGTCCGGGCATGGTTAAGGCAGCCTACTCAAGTGGCAAGCCTGCTCTCGGCGTAGGCGCAGGCAATACCCCCGCTATTATCGATGAGAGCGCAGATGTTCTGCTTGCAGTTAACTCTATCATCCACTCTAAGACCTTCGATAACGGTATGATTTGTGCATCTGAGCAATCTGTTATCGTGCTTGAGAATGTTTATGATGCAGTTAAAAAGGAATTTGCTACCCGTGGTTGCTACTTCCTTAATGCTGAAGAGACCGAAAAGGTCAGAAAAACCATTATTATCAACGGTGCTCTTAATGCCAAAATTGTCGGCCAGTCTGCCGCAAGAATTGCCGAGCTTTCTGATGTTACCGTGCCTGAAGGCACAAAGATTCTCATCGGCGAGGTTGAGAGCGTAGATCTTTCCGAAGAGTTTGCCCATGAGAAACTCAGCCCCGTTTTAGCTATGTACAAGGTAAAGTCCTTTGGCGAAGCCCTCGACAAGGCAGAACAGCTTGTTGCAGACGGTGGCTACGGTCACACATCCTCTATTTATCTTAACGAGGTAACCGAAACTGAAAAGATAAACGAGTTTGCTGCTCGTATGAAGACCTGCCGTATCCTCGTTAACACCCCCTCATCACATGGTGGAATAGGTGATCTTTATAACTTCAAGCTCGCTCCGTCGCTCACCCTCGGTTGTGGCTCATGGGGTGGCAACTCTGTTTCTGAAAACGTTGGTGTGAAGCACCTGCTTAATTATAAAACTGTTGCTGAAAGAAGGGAAAACATGCTTTGGTTCCGTGCACCTGAAAAGATTTATATCAAAAAGGGCTGTCTGCCCATTGCTCTTGATGAGCTTCGCACTGCACGTAACGCAAAGAAGGTGTTTATCGTAACTGATAACTTCCTCTATCAAAACGGTTATACAAAGCCCATTACCGATAAGCTTGATGAGATGGGCATCACCCACTCAACCTTCTTCGACGTTCAGCCTGATCCTACCCTTAAAAACGCAAAGGATGGCGCAAAGCAGATGGCATCCTTCGAGCCCGATACCATTATCGCTATCGGTGGTGGCTCTGCAATGGATGCCGCAAAGATTATGTGGGTTCTTTATGAACACCCCGATGCAGATTTTATGGATATGGCTATGCGCTTTATCGATATTCGCAAGCGTGTTTATACCTTCCCCAAGATGGGCGAAAAGGCATACTTTATCGCTATTCCCACCTCTGCAGGTACAGGCTCCGAGGTAACTCCCTTTGCCGTTATCACCGATGAGCAGACAGGCGTTAAATATCCTCTTGCCGACTATGAATTACTGCCTAACATGGCTATTGTTGACACCGATTTGCACATGAGCGCACCTAAGGGACTTACTGCCGCATCAGGTATCGATGCCGTCACCCACGCTGTTGAGGCTTATGCCGCAATGCTCGCAACCGACTAT
>JAZRMJ010000267.1:0-1026 GCA_045647445.1 Acutalibacteraceae bacterium
GCGTCAGCTACCGCCATTGCCTTATCTGGCACGGCGGAAGAAGTGATGGCTACACCCTGACCGCACCCCACGACATCTCGGGTCAGCCTATTGCCTCTCACTTGGGCGGACATTTTGAGTCCGGCCTCATCGAGTTGATGAAAAAGAGTGTCGAGATTTTGCGTGACCACCCCATCAACAAGGCACGTGTTGCCGCAGGTCGCCGTCCTGCCACCTCCATATGGCTGTGGGGTCAGGGCAGTCGACCCAAATTAGAGCAGTTTAAAGCTCTGCACGGCATTAGCGGAGCGGTTGTATCGGCCGTTGACCTGCTCAAGGGTATCGGCAAATGCGCCGGTATGACGGTTGTCGAGGTTGAGGGAGCCACAGGCTATATCGACACCGATTTTGACGGCAAAACCAATGCCGCCATCAACGCACTCAAAGACCACGATTATGTCTACATCCACCTCGAAGCGCCCGATGAATGCGGTCACCGCCGTGAGGCTGAGAACAAGGTTAAGGCTATTGAGCTTATCGACCGCAAGGTGGTTGGCCCTATCCTTGACGAGCTTAAGGATGAACCCTTCAAGCTGCTCATTCTGCCCGACCATCCCACCCCCATTGCCACCGCCACCCATTCGAGAGAGCCGGTGCCCTTTCTTTTGTATGACAGCACCTGCGAGAGCGAGGGTGTCAACCTCTTTGATGAAGAGAATGCTGCATCGACAGGCCTTTTTGTCGAGCGAGGCCCTATGCTTATAAAGATGATGCTTGACTGATTTTAGGGAGTGATAGTATGAGTGAGCTGAGCCATAACCAACAAAAGGTGTTTGACCTTTTGAGAGAGCGGTCTGCGAGCGGACTTCCGCCCACCGTCAGAGAGATATGCACCGCTACGGGCATCCGCTCAACCTCAACCGTATTCGGCATTTTGAACGCCCTTGAGAAGAAGGGGCTCATCTCTCGAGATGGCGGCTCATCGAGAGCCATCCGAGTCGAAGGTACCTCGCCCCACGTTGAGGTGCCGCTCGTCGGCACCGTCAC
>JAZRMJ010000268.1:0-5912 GCA_045647445.1 Acutalibacteraceae bacterium
CCAACCGTCGCACCGAGGAGCTTTCAAGAACCTATGAGGATATTAAAAAGCTTAAGTCAATCTGTGGTAAGGATTATGTTGCCCAAGCAGCTATTTTCACCGACTATGATAACGAGTGGGATGCTAAGGAGGATAACTGGCACTCAGTTGTAACCTATAAGAGCAACGACGGCTGGTTTACTGCCTTCCAGAAAAAGCATATCCCCTACGATTGGTTCTATCTTAAGGATGAAACCACCCTCGACGAGCTTAAAAAGTATAAGCTGGTCGTTTACCCCCATCCCACTATCTTTAACGAGAAAAGAGCAGAATTGCTCCGTCAATATGCCGAGCAGGGTGGCACCGTTATCTTCGGCTGTCGCACAGGCTATAAGGATATGAATGGTCAGTGCTACACAACTGCCATGCCCTGCCATGCAGCATCCCTTTGTGGCGCAGAGGTTGAGGAGTTTAGCTTTCTCTCACCCTACGATGCACCTCAGACCGTCACCATCGCAGGCCAAAAGGTCAGCGCAGGCTGCTTTAACGATATTCTTCGCATAACCGATGGCGAGCAGGTCGCAACCTTCGAGAATAATTATTACGAGGGCAAATGCGCTCTCTCAGCCAAAACTATCGGCAAGGGCAAGATCTACTACTTCGGCGCAGCCTTCGGTGAGGATACTGCAAAGGCTCTTATCTCTCTTGTAGGTCTTGGTGCTCCCATGCAGATGGATAAAACCATTGACCTTCCCGAGAGTGTTGAGCTGGCAATCAGAGGCGATGTCGCATTCCTTCTTAACTATAGCGAGAATCCCATTGAGTTTAACTGCTCAAAAGCCTACACCGACCTTATCTCAGGCAAAACCTTTGACGGCAAGATTGAGATTGGCGGCTACGACTTAGTTGCACTGAGCATCTAAATTTAACGAGGTGAGAGATATGAAGAGCGTTAAAGATTTTGTGAGACTTTCTAATGGTTATAATATGCCCATCGTTGGCTTTGGCACATGGCAAACCAACGATGGCGCAACTGCCGAATCGGTTACAAGGCTTGCCATCGAGGCAGGCTATCGCCATATTGATACTGCCGCTTGCTACGGCACCGAGCCGGGAGTCGGCAAGGCTGTCAGAGAGTGTGGTGTAGCAAGAGAGGAGCTTTTTGTTACCTCAAAGGTGTGGAATACCGAGCGTGGTTATGATAAAACCATGATAGCATTCGATATAACCATGGAGTCTTTAGGGCTCGATTATCTCGACCTCTATCTTATTCATTGGCCTGCCAACAAAAGGCAGTTTGCCAATTGGGATGAAATCAATCTCTCCACCTGGAGAGCCATGACCGAGCTTTATAAAGAGGGCCGCATCAAGGCAATCGGTGTGTCAAACTTTTTGCCTCATCACCTTGAGTCGCTCATGGCTACCGAGATAAAGCCTATGGTCAATCAGATTGAGTTTCACCCCTGCGTTACTCAAAAGGCAGTTGTCGATTACTGCAAAGCCAATAATATCGTTGTTCAAGCGTGGAGCCCCCTCGGCACTGGCAAGGTCCTAAGCAACCCCACCCTTATACATATGGCAAAAAAATATAATCGCTCGGTGGCTCAGCTTTGCATTCGCTGGTGTCTGCAAAACGGTACGGTGCCACTGCCAAAATCGGCAACCCCATCACGCATAATTGAAAACACAAGGGTGTTTGATTTTGAAATCTCAGCAGAGGATATGGCTATAATAAATGCAATGCCCGACCTGAGTGGCACCACCCTTGACCCCGATAATGTTGATTTTTAAAGCAAAGTGGTTTTTTAATGCAAAATAAAGAACTAAACAAAATTACCAAAAGACTGTTGACCTTTGCAAAATGGCTGTTGCTAGGTTTGCTAATGGGAGCTGTTGGTGGATTAGTGGGTGCTCTGTTCGCTCACTCTATAAGCTTTGTGACCGATTTAAGAGCTCAAAACAGTTTTATAATTTATCTGCTCCCCGTGGGAGGACTTTTGAGTGTTGCCCTCTATAAGCTTTTGAGGGTGCAGCGAGTCGGCACCAATCAGGTTTTAGAGAGCATCAGAGAGCAAGCGCCTGTTCCTCGTCTTATCACCCCTGCGATATTTTTGGGCACGATCATATCTCACCTTTTCGGCGCATCAGCCGGCAGAGAGGGAGCAGCCCTTCAGCTCGGTGGAGGAGTGGCAGCCTTTTTGAGCAGAACCTTTAAGCTCAACGAGCGAGATAGCAGAGCGCTGACTGTTTGCGGCATGGCAGCCTTCTTCTCAGCTCTTTTCGGCACCCCACTCGGCGCATTCGCCTTTGCTCTTGAGGTGGTCAGCGTCGGCAGTGTTTGCCTTTTGTCGGTCTTTCCGACCCTCGTAGCAAGCTTGACAGCCTACTATATATCTCATTTGTGCTTAGTTGAGCCCGAGCGATTTGACCTGCCCCCATTTGACGGGGTCGATTTAACCATACTTTGGCAGACAGCGATTGTTGCCACCGTCGGAGCGCTGGTCAGCATTGCCTTTTGCGGAGCGCTGCATCTGTCAGAAAAACTCTTTGCAAAGGCCTTCAAAAACCGATATCTGCGAATTTGTGTCGGTGGTGCACTTTTGCTGGTTTTGACCCTTTTGGTGGGAAGTTATGACTACAACGGCAGTGGTATCGGAGTTATACACAGCATCTTCTCCGGCCACAATGTTGGGTTTGAGGCGTTTGTTTTTAAAATAATTTTCACCTGCATCACCGTTGCCGCGGGCTTTAAGGGTGGCGAGATAGTGCCAACCTTCTTTATCGGTGCAACCCTCGGCTGTGCTATGGCGGGTGTTATAGGGCTAAACCCCATGATAGGTGCCGCAATCGGCATGATAGTGCTCTTTAGTGGCGTTACCAACTGCCCATTTGCAGCCTTTATTTTAGCTACCGAAATGTTCAGCTCAAAGGGCATGCTCTATTTTGCAATAGCCGTTATTATCGCTCTCGTCATGTCGGGCAACACAGGTCTTTATCCAACCCACCACTCATGGCTGTCAATAATTTTCAGGAGCAAAAAGACAAAATAATAAAAAGTCCTTTCTGCAAAAAGAAGAAAGGACTTTTTTGTTTAATCGAGCAGCTCTAATTCAAATGAGATTTTAGCCGATGGCACTAGCTCTATTGATTTTTTAAAGAGAGCTCTTGCACCCTCAATATCATTGTTAAACAGCTTGCCGTAGCCCAGCATGCCATAAAGAGCTGCTATGCGATTTTCGGTGCCGTTGCCCACAAAGCAGTTATAAAGGTTGCCTACGATCTTGTGGTAGGTGCAGCCCTCGCTCAGCTCCTGCTCCCAGGCAAGGATGGCATCGCGCATTATCCTTTGAGCGCGCATGTTATCTCCACCTAGTCTGACTGCCATAGCGAGGTAATAGACGAATTCGCCACCCATATTCCACATGCCAACATCCTTCATTTTTGACAGCTCAAAGATAATCTCGTCAGCCTCATCGGATTTGCCCAAAGCCTTCAAGGCGGCCGCCTCATAGAATCGGTAGGGCATCATAACGCTGTTATTCCAAAAGCCCACGTTGAGGTTCTGAGGTAGCTTTTGAGACTGCCTAAAGTCAGCCAAAGCATCAGCGTAGCGACCATCCTTCATAGCCATTCGGCCACGGGCGAAACAGGCTTGCATATAAGGCTCAGCAGTTGCAACCTCAGCACCCTCACTAGGCGAGAAGGAGTGAGAGAGCATAAGCTCGATTGCCTTGTCAAACTGGCAAGAGCCGTTGTATGCCCTTGCAAGGGCGAGCTGGCTTTGGTCGGCCGATGTGTCGGGCTTGTTAAGCTCCATATATTCGGCAATCTCCTTGCCCGAAAGCCCAACCCGTTGCATAACCGTGTCAATCTCACACAGCAGAGTAGTGTCCTTAGGATGAAGCTCGAGCGCCTTAACCATCAGGGGCAGAGCATCCTCCTTGCGACCGAGATGATTAAAATATGCAAGAGCGAGATTGCGATAGGTAATATAGAATTTAGGCATATGTTTTATAGACTGCTCCCAGCGTTTTGCCGCCAATTCATACAACTCGGCGTTATACTCAATGCATCCGAGCAGATAATCGGCAAAGCCGTCCTTTTCGTTGGCGATAAGGGCGGATTTGAGCACCGTTATCTCACCTGCACGGCTCGGGAATACGTCAACAATTTTGTCCTCTTTAGTTGCCATCGAGCGCTGACGGGCTGCCTTATCGCTATCACCGATTAATCCATAGCAATAGCCGAGGGTGTAGCGTAGCATAGCCTTGTTTTTAGCAATGGGCATAACACCCCAAATAAGCGAAATGCACTCGTTTATAAAGCCTGCATCAATCAAATCAAAGGCAACATCAAGCACCGTCTGAGCAGGGTTTGAGAGCAGACTGTCATAAAACGCCTTCTTACCCTTGCCCGTGATACAAGCGAGTGAGAAACGAGCAAGATGGTTCAGAGGGTCAATTTTTAATGCGTGACGGCACATGGTGGCAGCCTTTTTAGTTTCTCCGCTCTTATACAGCGCGAGCGAAGCATAGGCAATGGCAATGGGGTGCCTTGACTCCTTATCCATCGCAGCGAGCGAGTGCTCAATCATTGCATTATAGTCACCTCGAGCACCGTCTATAGCGGCGATGGCTGTCATTGACGGGCAAATAACGTTATAAGACCATGACGCTCTGTAAAATGCGTTGTAAGCTTCATCGAGCCGACCTAAATTTTTAAGGCAAACGCCACGCAGATAACCAACCGAGCCATCTTCGGGGTTTTGATTGTAACGGCATTCGATATCCCACGCCTTGTTGAGTATCTCGAGCGCATCCTCAAAGCGCAACCTACGGGTGTAGTATTCACCCAGCGCCTTTAGCGCAGGCAAAAAGTCTGGCTCACGTCGGAGCGCTTCAAGATAATATATGTCAGGCTTATAAAGAGGGTCACGATACTGGTCGATATGAAGACCTGCGTTAACAAGTTCGCTTGCAGTGCTAATCTTATCAGGCAGGGGAATACCCTCGTTATCTTTTGGAATGTGAATGTAATCGTGGTGCTCCTCTGTGTAGTCGATTAGCGCTTTGCCGTCGGCTACGAGCTTAACCGTAAGCAGCTCGTCAGGGTAATCAAACGCAAATTCTTTAGCGACCGACGGGGTCATGTCAAACCACTCATTGAGCAAAACTCGACCATCCTGACCCAAAACGGTCAGGTGAGCATTCTCTCGCTCACTTGTAGCGTTAAGTCGGATTTTGCCTTCTTCACGGTCTAAAGCAACAGCACCATAAAGGTTGGCGAATGAGGTGTAGCCGAGCCCCTGAGTGGGGTACCAATAGTGCGAAAAGCTCTTAGTCTCATACGGTGCAAGCCAGGTAAAGTCCGGCTGGTCATCGGTGTAGGAGCCTGCCATCAATTCGGCGTATTGACCGTCTGTGTCGGTCAGCTTTTTCTCCCAATTATCGGCATTGGTGCCATAACCCCAGGTGAACATTTTTTTGCCAGGAGCAGTGTGATGGTTAGAAATGTGCAGAATTCCACAGTTTTTGCGATAGTCAAAGCCACCGAAAAAGTCAAACTTGCTGGGTGCAGCAAAATAAGAGGTCGCAAGTTGCGAATTTTTGTGCCAGCTAATATCCTTAGGCTCGGTTATATTGTCGGCACCGTATTGACCCGAAGCGAGAGGGAAGGTGGTGTGGGAGCGATCATTATGGTGATGCACCCAGGTCACGTCGGGCGGGAATACCAGTCTGTACCCCTCATGCACGGCTACTGCTGCATTCTCCCACCATAAGAAATTGTGTCGCATATCGGTTCGGTTAGTGACGGCAACCCTTGTTTCAAAATATGAGCAGTCAGGGCAAAGCACAATTCCTACCATACCTTTTGTGCGATCATTGGGGGCATGCTCCGACAGCCAAACTATGACCGACCCGTCATCTCCGTGC
>JAZRMJ010000269.1:0-5371 GCA_045647445.1 Acutalibacteraceae bacterium
ATTTAATCGATGCCTGATTTTCTTGTTTATATATGTTGCTTGACAAGGTGATTTGCTTGTAGTATCATTCCATGTGATAAAACAAATCGGAGGGCTCAAATGCTCAACAAATTAGTAGGGGATAGGGCGTTTTACAAACGACTGTTCGTTTTGATTTTGCCCATCATGATACAAAACGGTATCACAAACCTCGTCAGCATGCTCGATAATATAATGATAGGCTCGCTGGGTACTGCCGAAATGACGGGTGTTGCCGTTACAAATCAGCTCTTTTTTGTCTTTACCCTGTGCGTGTTCGGTGCAGTATCGGGGGCAGGAATATTCGGTGCGCAATATTTCGGCAATAAGGATTATGAGGGAGTGCACTACACCTATCGCTTCAAGCTCATGTTTGGTGGTCTGCTTGCGATAGCATCGATACTGCTGTTTGTCTTTTTCGGTGAATCGATATTATCAATGTATATGCAGGGCGAAGGGGGCGAAACCGACCCCGTAGCCACCCTCGGCTTTGCAAAAGAATATATGATGATAATGCTCATCGGCTTAATCCCCTTCACGATAGTTCAGTGCTATTCGAGCACCCTGCGCGAGGGTGGTTATCCGACCCTGCCCATGATTGCAGGTGTTGTGGCCGTTTTTGTCAATCTTGCGCTAAACTATATGCTTATCTTCGGCAATTTCGGGGCACCCAAAATGGGTGTTGCGGGAGCGGCTATCGCCACCGTCATATCTCGATTTGTCGAGCTTATAGTGGTTGTAACCTTCAGTCATTTTAATAAACAAAAATACCCCTTTATAAAGGGAATATATCGCAGCCTCTACGTACCTTCGTGGCTTATCGGCAGGCTCTTTATTAAGGGCATGCCTCTTATGATAAATGAAACTCTTTGGGCGAGTGGAGTGGCTATGGTCAACCAATGCTACTCAGAGTATGGGCTCGACTCGGTTGCAGCCATCAATATCTCGCAAACCTTTTGGAACGTCTTTTCAATTGCCCACATTGCAGTTGGCACGGCCGTAGGTATAATTCTCGGTCAACTTCTCGGAGCCAATAAGCTCAAAGAAGCTAAGGAGCAAAGCTATAAGCTTATTTCCAGCTCCTTTGCTATTGCGATTGTGGTCGGTGCCATCTATTTAGTTAGTGCTCGGTATATTCCTATGGCATATAACATCGAGAATGTAATTCGCGAGATTGCAACCAATTTGATGGTGGTTACTGCCTTGATTATGCCCTTTGAGGCGCTCACCCATGCGACCTACTTTACCCTTCGCTCGGGTGGCAAAATGCTTATAACCATCATTTTTGACTGTGTGTCAATGTGGTGCGTCAACGTGCCTATCGCCTTTGTCGTCAGCCGTTACACAGACCTATCCTTTTTGACCCTCTTTATCATCATTCAGTGCATCGCAATAGTCAAGGGTGCCATCGGTATCTGGCTTGTCAAAGAAGGCTCATGGGTCAAAAACATTATAGATAGATAAATATTAAAGCCGTCGAGACATTCTCGACGGCTAATTTTATGCTTTTTTTAATTTTGATAAGTCAAGCTGAGATATAACAACGCCTGCGAATATTACCCCACAGCCAATGTAGCCCCAAACGCCAAGACCGACGTAATCTGTCTGACCTAGAATTATAATATAAAAGAGCATCTCGCCTATAGCGCTGAATACCGACTCGCTCGATAGCACGATTGCAGCAAAGGTGGGGTCAGCCGACCTTTGACCTATGGTCTGGCAGGTGTAAGCCACACCGACCGACAGAATACCACCATATAAAATCGATATCCAAGCATCACCAATCTGCGAAGCAGTTTGCGATATAGAAACAAACTCGGTCAAAAGCGCCGCTATAAGGCTTAGCACTGAGCAGGTCACAAACTGTATAGCCGAGAATTTAAGTGAGCTGAGGCAATTAATAACGCTGTCAATATAAATAATGTGAAGCGCCCAAAAAACAGCGCCAATAAAGAGCATACCCATTCCCACCCATTCAAAGGCGGCTGCAGGCACGATGCTGCGAATAAACTCGACTATAATACCAACATTTTCGTTGGTTTCACCCGAAACATTGGTGCTGCTGCCCAGCATGCATAGCATAAACAGCCCACTCACAGCCAATATAGCACCTGCCCAAATGTTGATACCGTTTTTGCGCTTTAAAAACAAAAATCCGATAATAGGCACAAGCACGGTGTAAAGCCCGGTCAAAAACCCTGCTTTGCCTGCGCTGTTAGTTATAACAATGCCAAGCTGCTGAAGCGATGATGCAATAAATAGAATTATACCTGCTACAGCACCATGCTTTATATGTTTTTTAAAAGACGCCGACACACCCTTGTCAAAAATCAAAATAACGGGTATGAGGGATACAGCACCCAGCATAAAACGGGTGGCATTAAAGGTGAAGCTGCCGATTTTGCTGACCGAATCGAGCTGAGCGACAAATGCAAAGCCCCAAATCACAGCAGTCAAAAAGAGCAGCAATATTGATTTGACTTTGGTTTTCATTATTATCCTGCCTGTTAATTAATTATTTCTCCCAAGCAATAATCGTCTTTAGCCTCAATAAGTCTCACGGATACAACCTCGCCGTCTAAGGGTCGGTCGCTCTTAACCTGCACAAGGGTGTAGTTAGGGGTGTAGCCACGGCAGATGCCATTCTCACACACCTCAAACAATACGGGGCAGATAAGGCCTACCTGAGTTTGCAAAAACTCGCGCTCACACTCTTTAGTGGCAGTTATCATTATACGAGAGCGCTCCTCTTTGACCGAGCGATTAAGATGCCCCTTCATTCGGTCAGCAGGGGTGCCTGCTCGCCTTGAATAGGCAAAAACGTGGCTCCTTGCGAATCCAATTTTTTTAACGAATGTAACCGACTGCTCAAACTCCTCTTCTGTTTCACCGGCAAAGCCGACCATAACGTCGGTGGTGATTGAGCTGTTAGTGAAGGCTAGTCTAATGCGCTTAACAAGGTCGGCGTAAAATGCAGTGTCGTATTGCCTTGCCATGCGATGTAATGTCGAGTCACAGCCCGACTGAAGCGCTAGGTGAAACTGAGGGCAAAGCTTTGGCTGGAGCGCAAGCCTTCGCAAGGTCTCATCGGTGAAAAGGTCGGGCTCAAGCGAGCCGAGTCGAACCCTTTCAACACCCTCTACCGAGCAAACGGCATCAACTGCATCGCAAAGGTCAAGCCCTAAATCACGCCCGTAGGTCGACAGATTAATGCCAACCAAAACAATCTCTTTATGCCCGTTTTGAGCAAGGGCAGTAACCTCATCTTTTATCTGCTCAGGGGTCTTAGACCTGATACAGCCACGAGCAGTGGGTATAATGCAGTAGGTGCAGTATCTCTCACAGCCGTCTTGAATTTTTAAATAGGCTCTTGTGCGCTCTGGGAATTGCTCAATAGGGGGAGTATCAAACTGCTCACCACGTTTGTGAGCGACAATATCGATAACCCTCTCACCGCTTAATAAAAAACGGTCGACCGACTGGGCGAGTCGGTTGTTTGAGCCGTTGCCGAGCAAAACGTCGGCAGCATCAAGCGAAGCGGCATCATCGGGGAAGGCCTGAGGTAAACAGCCCGTCAGCACAATCACAGCGCTCGGGTGAGCCCTTCTGAAACGGCGCACTACCTGCCTTGTTTTGCGGTCGCTTTCGGCAGTGACGGTGCATGAGTTAATAACTACCACGTCGGGCTCAGCGCTATCCAAAACAACAGCGTGACCCGCCATAGTGACGGCACGCTGCATAACACTCGTTTCATATTGATTTACCTTGCAACCAAGGGTATAAAAAGCATATTTCATAATAAATCACACCATATCGTCGTTAAGATGCATCACACGGTTAGCACGGTGCATATAAACGTTAGTAGCAAGACCAATGCTTATAAAGGTGGTCATAACCGAGGTACCACCTGCGCTGAATAGGGGCAGAGTAACGCCAACAACGGGCAAAACAGAAATGCACATGCCATCGTTTATAACGGTTTGAGCGGCAAGCATACCAAAAATGCCGGTGCAGATGATGGCGCCTGCTTTGTTTTTTGCGTGGTGGGCAACAATCAAAAGTCTAATGCAAATGGCACCTATAAGCAGTAATATAACCATAAGCCCAAGCATACCGAATTCTTCGCCAGCAGAGGCAAAAATGAAGTCGTTGTAGCCCTTAGGCAGACCGTTTGACTGAACGATTTCGCCCTTCATAAAGCCCTGACCAAACAGACCGCCGTTTGCCATAGCAAGGCGAGCGCGCCATTGCTGCCAGCCCATGCCGTATAGGTCGGCTTCGGGGTTAAAAAGAATCATAAAGCGCTCTTTTTGCATGTCGTTGAGCACCCCAAACCAAACAATAGGCGAGGCAATCAGCAAGGCAACAAATGAGCCGATGAAATAGCGCAGCTTAACCCCTGCAGCAAACAACATGGCTAAAAACATAATGGCAATCACAAGAGCAGTACCATCGTCACCCTGAATGTGAATGAGCATAACGGGCACAGCACCGTGAACGCATAACAGAATCAAATTTTTAAAAGAGTTAACCTTGCCCTCTACTGAACCAACGTGTTTAGCAAAGGTTATAATAAAGGCGATTTTAAGCAACTCACTCGGTTGAAACGACATGTTGCCGGGCAATCTCAGCCATGCCTTATCGTCGGTGCCAACGGGAGCGTAGCCGATAAAAAAGGTGAGACTCACCAAAACAAGAGCAATTCCAGCCCATAGTGGATACCATTTAAGCAATCGCTCATAGCTTGCAATTTTAGAAACGGTCACTGCAATCACAAGACCCAAAGCAATACCAAGCAGCTGAACAAAAAAGAATCGGGTACTCCCCGTGAATCGGGTCGCAGACAAGATAATAAATGCACCATATAGTGAAGCGAATAGGCAGGTCGATAGCAAAACCTTGTCGGTTTCACGTATATAGTCGGCGAATCTGCTCCATAATCTTGACACGGTGAGCACCTCCTTTACAAAATGTAGTCAATTAATTATAAATTATTTTTCAAATAAGTTCAAGTATGCACTTTAAATAAGAGAAAAAATATGATATAATACCCCCATGAAATTTAGTTTAACAAGTCGGAGTTGTAAAGATGAATCGTTATTTTACCCATAACGAAGCCCAAACGGAGGCTATAGCTCAAAGAATAGGCGAGTCTATCACACCATGCGTTATTGCAATGACGGGCGACCTCGGAGCAGGCAAAACTGCCTTCACCCGTGGTCTTGCCAAGGGCCTCGGCTTTAACGGAGAGGTGTCATCCCCAACCTTCGCCATAGTTCACGAATATCAGGGTGGTCGCCTCCCTCTCTATCATTTTGACATGTATCGCGTCAGCGGTTGGGAGGATTTGTAT
>JAZRMJ010000270.1:0-2853 GCA_045647445.1 Acutalibacteraceae bacterium
TCTTTATATACTTGTTGAGGTTTTAATTGAAAACTGCAATAGAGTTTGATATAATTACTGCATTAAATCTAAAAACACGGAGCAGATTATGAAAGAGAATATGCGCTATCAAAATATCGACCCTATCGACTATGCAGATCCGTTATTCGGTGTTGGCAGTGCCACCTCTGCAGGGCCCACTCTGCCTGCAGGCTCGATTCATCCCAGCCCTGAAACCCTCGATAAGGATTGTGGTGGATATTTAAGAAATCAGCCTATCGTTGGCTTTGGCCATGCCTACACCTCAGGTGCAGGTGGAGTTAAATGCTACGGCAACTTTTTGCTTGCGCCCATGGTGGGAGAGGTGGAGCTTGACCACTCAAAACGCGCTTCTTTTGCAAAAGAGGGTAGCGAGAAGGCTCATTGCTATCGCTATGAGGTTTTGCTCCAAAACGGCATCTACGCCAAGGTCACACCTGCCCACAATTCGGCAATTTACAGCTTTAAATATCCCCAGGGCGCGACCCCCTCATTGCTTATTGACGTTGCCCACAAGCTCGATATTGATTCGGCTTTAAAAAGTGGATCGATCACCGTTGACCCTCAAAACAAATGCGTTTTCGGTGGCGGTCGCTACTTTGGCAACTGGAGTGGAGCTGATTGGGATATGTTTTTTGCCATGAAGCTTGATGCCGATTTTGACGAAATCGGCTACTTTGAGGGTGAGGCTTTAACCCCTATCACAGATGGCAGGTTAACTGAAATCACCATCAGCCAAGAGAAAAGGCTTGGCGCCTACATTAAGCTATCTGATTCTTTATGCAAGGTCAAAATTGCTATATCCTTTGTCAGCGCTGAGCAGGCAATGAGCTTTTTAGATGACCAAATCCCCGATTTTGACTTTGATGCAGTCGAGACCTCTGCCAAAAACATTTGGCGCAAAGCTCTATCTGCCATCGACCTGCGCACAGGGGATAGCGCATTGCTTCGCAGATTCTACACTGCCATGTATCACATGAATGTTCAGCCCCGTGACCGAGTGAGCGACCACGGCAAATGGGATGATTTTCACACCGTTTGGGATACTTGGAAGACTGTTTTCCCGCTATATTCTTTGCTATATCCTAAAAAGATGGGGTCAATTATCGATTCGATGATTGACCGTGCGAATGAAAATCAGCGCCTACAAAACGGCATAGTGGTTGCCGATGAATATGTTTCGGCTAAGGAGTGTCTTGCAGGCCAAGGCGGTAACGACGTTGACAACGTTATTGTTGATGCCTTTTTAAAAGGGGTACCTCTCTCAAAGCATAGCTGGGACGAGGCATATTCCGTGCTCCTTCAAAGCGCAGAAAATATGCGCTCACCCGAGTATGTAGCAAACGGAATTGCAACCGGCAACAGAAAAACGGTTGGTGGAGCCGACTACACCTGGAGATTCAGACCTGCTGCCGCAACCATGGGCTTTGCCCTAAACGACAAGGCAGTTGCTGCTATGGCTCGTAAAATGGGCGAAACGGATGATGCCGAAAAATACGAGGCTCGCTCAGCCAATTGGCTCAACGTTTGGAACCCCAAGGTCGAGAGCGAAGGCTTTTACGGCTTCCCTCAGGCTCGCAACGAAGAGGGTGAGTTTGATGAGGGCTTTGATGCTCACGGTGGCTACAACACCCATTTTTATGAAGCCACAGCGTGGGATGCATCATATTTTAACTATAACGACACCCCTCGCTTGATTGAAGCTATGGGTGGGCCCGATATTTTTGAGCAAAGGCTTCTTTGGGCGTGTGAGCATAGCGTTAATTATTATAACGACGACCACGGCAAGGAGGGTTACCTCAATTTTACCAACGAGCCATCCTTCCACATTCCGTGGCTGTTTTGCGACGATCAGATTAAGCGCCCCGATTTGGCTGCAAAGGTTATCGACGGAATTATTAAGCGCTTTTCGCTTCAAAACGATTACCCCGGCGATGAGGATAACGGTGGAATGTCATCCTACTACATATTTCTAATGTGTGGCTTCTTCCCCTACGCTACAACCGAGAATTATTATCTGCACGGCACAAGGGTAAAAGAGATTGTCTTTCATTTAGGTAACGGACGAGATTTGCTTATCACGGGTGAAAACGTGGGTGAGGGCAACATCTATGTTAAATCTGCCACGTGGCAGGGCAAACCCCTTAATTCTTGCAAGCTGACCCATGAGCAAATTTCTGAGGGTGGCCAGTTGCACTTTGTGATGAGCGACACTCCCTCCGATTGGGCAAGAGAATAAATTTAAAAGCCACCGAGCAATGATGAGGTGCCGTAACGAAGGTTTTGAAAACATGTTGTAAAGACAATCGGTACGGTATGTTGCAGAAATCTAAAAATTATATTTGGAGGAAACTGCAATGAAATCATTATTTGAACAAATGGGTGGCACTTATCGTGAGGAAAATGGTTATCTTATTCCCAATTTAACTTTACCAGATGAGGAACAGGTTGAGGTTGGCATATGGGGTATGCGACATTTGGAGTATATTAAACACCACCGAAAAGGCTTTTATACTGCTTTAGCCTTAGACTGTAAAGTTAACCGTTACCTCGCCGAAATCAATAGACAAGCAGATGAAATGTTTGATATTTTAATTAAACAATATAAACAGGCTGAAGGTATTACCGAACAACTAAAAGTCCAAGATCAAATGGAGTGGGTTGCTCGGATGAATAATATCAAACAACTCGCGAATGAAGTCATATATACAGAATTAATATATGCTTAATTAAAAATGGCTGGATTTAGAGCTTTACTAAATCCGGCTATTTTTATTTGCTTTTGAAGAATATTTTTATTGAAATCGGATAACCTACAAAACAGTTAAAACATAT
>JAZRMJ010000271.1:0-5328 GCA_045647445.1 Acutalibacteraceae bacterium
AAGGGTCAAGAGCTTGAAGATCATTATTTTGGCACCATCAAGCCCCGTGTAGCAGCGTTTATGGCTGAACTGGACGAAGAACTTTGGAAGCTTGGCATTTACGCCAAAACAAAACATAACGAAGCTGCTCCCGCACAGCACGAGCTTGCTCCCATATTCACTTCAATGAACATAGCAACTGACCACAATCAGCTGACAATGGAAGCAATGAAGAAGATTGCTATGCGCCATGGTCTTGTTTGCTTGCTTCACGAAAAGCCCTTTAAAGGTGTTAATGGTAGCGGCAAGCACAACAACTGGTCGCTCTGCACTAACACAGGCAAGAACCTTCTTGATCCCGGTAAAACCCCTTCTGAAAATGCACAGTTTTTGCTCTTTTTAGCAGCAGTTATTAAGGCAGTTGATGAATACGCCCCCCTTATGAGATGTTCTATTGCAAGCGCCGGAAACGATCATAGACTTGGCGCTCACGAAGCTCCTCCTGCAATCGTTTCAATGTTCCTTGGCGACGAGCTGACTGAGATACTCGATTGCATTGTAAGAGATATTCCCTTTGAAGCTCACAAGGCTCCTAAGATGAGACTTGGCGTTGATATTATTCCTGCATTTCCGAAGGATAATACCGACCGCAACAGAACCTCTCCCTTTGCATTCACAGGTAACAAGTTTGAGTTCCGTATGCTTGGCTCATCAGCTTCAATCGCTGATACCAACACTATTATCAACACAATTGTTGCTGAAGAATTGCGTCAGTTTGCTGATATACTCGAAAGCTTTGATGACTTTAACTCAACTCTTAACTCTTTGATTAAAAAGACCGTTAAAGAGCACAACAGAGTTATATTTAACGGTGACGGATATTCATCCGAGTGGGAGAAAGAAGCAGAACGCAGAGGTCTGCCTAATCTTCGCACAACTGTTGATTGCTTGCCCTACATGGTCAAGCCTGAATACGTTAAGGTTTTTGCAGATCACAAGGTATTCACAGAAACTGAATTAAGATCAAGACTTGATATTGAGCTTGAAACCTATTCAAAAATCATCAACATTGAAGTTTTAACAGCTCTTGATATGATAAGACAAGAAATTATACCCGCATCAATGCTTTACGTTAAAGATGTTGCAGCAGCTGCTGCTGATAAAAAGGCGTTTGATGCAGATATTGATTGCAGTTTTGAGCGCGAATTACTCAATAACCTTTCTTCACTTATCAGTGAACTTAACAAAAACTGCGAAAAACTCGATGTAGCAGACAAAGCAGCATCAGCACTTTGCGACCATCTTGAGCGAGCCAAAGCATTTAACGGCACAGTCATTCCTGTAATGAATGATTGCCGAGCTGTAGCTGATAAACTCGAAACAATAGTCGGCAAAAAGTATTGGCCCTTCCCCACCTACAGCGAGCTTTTATTTAACATTTAATTTACTTATACTTCAACAGAGGGGGTATAACCATGAAGATTGGCTTCGATAACGAAAAATATCTCAGCTTACAATCACAGCACATCCAAGATAGAATTGATAAATTCGATGGTAAGCTTTATCTTGAGCTTGGTGGTAAGCTGTTTGATGACTACCACGCATCAAGAGTGTTACCCGGATTTCAGCCTGACAGCAAAATTAAAATGCTCATTCATCTTCGTGAATGCGCTGAGATTGTAATTACAATTAATGCTTATGATATTGAAAAGAATAAGATTCGTAGTGATCTTGGCATATCATATGACCTTGATGTAATTCGTCTTATCGATGCATTCCGTGGCATGGGGCTTTTCGTTAGCAGTGTTGTTATGACTCAATATGCTGGTCAATACTCAGCAGACGTTTTTAAAAAGAAGCTGACCAATCTCGGAGTCAAGGTTTACGTTCATTACTCAATCGATGGTTACCCCAATAATATCCCTTTTATAGTTAGCGAAGATGGCTACGGCAGGAACGAATATATTGAAACCACAAAGCCACTTGTTATAGTTACTGCACCCGGCCCGGGAAGTGGTAAGCTTGCAACCTGCCTTTCACAGCTTTATCATGAACATAAGCGTGGAATCACTGCAGGATACGCTAAGTTTGAGACCTTCCCAATTTGGAATCTCCCGCTTAAGCATCCCGTTAACCTTGCCTATGAAGCTGCAACAGCTGACCTCAATGACCTAAATATGATTGACCCCTTTCACCTTGAGGCTTACGGTGAAATGACCGTCAATTATAACAGAGATGTTGAGGCATTCCCCCTTCTTAAAGCTATGCTTGAGAAAATTTTAGGTGAAAGTCCCTACAACTCCCCCACCGATATGGGCGTTAACATGGTTGGCAATTGCATTTTTGATAATCAAGCAGTTTGTGAAGCAGCAAAGGCTGAAATCATTCGCAGATTCTATAAAGTAAGCTGTGATAAAGCTCTTGGCTTAGTGAGCGATAGCGCAGTTACTAAAATCAAATCCATTCTGCAGCAGACAGGCATTAATCTGTCTGATCGCACCGTTGTTAAGCCTGCGCTTGATAAAGCTGAATCATCCGGCGCACATGCAGTTGCAATTCAGCTCGATGACGGCACTATAGTTACAGGCAAAAGCACTGCTTTGCTTGGCTCGGTATCTGCTGCATTGCTTAATGCAATGAAGGCTATGGCCGGCATTGAAGATGACGTTCACCTGATAGCACAATCGTTTATTGAGCCTATCGTTAAGTTAAAGCGTGATACCTTCAGATCATACACATCTCACCTTAATTCAAATGAGATGCTTATTGCACTATCGAGCAGCGCATCGGTTAACCCACAAGCAGAAAAAGCACTCGCTCAAATTTCAAGACTTCGTGGCATGGAGCTTCATTCATCGGTTATGCTTTGTGGGCCTGATGAAACAGTGCTTAAAAAGCTTGGAATTAACTACACTACCGAACCCATAAGACGCACAAATAACAGCTTAATGTTTTAAAAAAACAGCAGTCAGAATAATCTGACTGCTGTTTTTATTTAATTATTGATGAAACTCTTGGATGAAGCCTTGCATAATACATGCTCATAACACCGTTAAATGCATAGTCATAGATTAAGAAGACGACATTTGCTAATATAAGCAAAACAATATTAGTGTATTGACCAAGCACTCCAATTTGCTCAAGAGGTATAAACTTTAGGTAATCCAAAACAAAATATGTTAGCACTATTACAAGGTTAAATAACCCTAATTTAGATATAACCGAAAAAACTTTCGGCAGATGATCTATCCAAGGTTTTATAATCGGATAGTAGCCTAAAAACACAACAAACACAACAGTTGCTTCGCTGCTACCAAACCATAGACTTAATAGGCTTGTGACTATATATGTCAGCATTGCCCATCGTTTGTTGCATTCAATCACAACAAAACCGATAATCAAACCACATAAGGCGCTAATAGCATAGTCAGTTATAGAAATAAATCGACTGATAACCATAAGAGCAACGCACAAGCCTGCCATTGCAGAGCAAAAGGCTATTTTTGATGTTTTTCTTTTAGCAGCACCCAATACAATCCCCACCCATACATTCACAGCAAGTATCCGCGCACCATAAATTCAAGCACAAATTGCACGGATCACAACCGATTGAGCTACCGTTTGATACATAAGGGTTACCACCTCTACGGGTGTGTTGCATTTGATTGAGCGCTGCTCTGTATTCGCTATTGGATGGGTCCATTCTGCATGCAGTTGCGAAATTAGTATAAGCATTCTCAAACCATCCACGCTTATATTGAACGCTTCCGTTTAAAAAATACCATTCAGCGTTTCGAGAGCTGATATCAACTCCATCAAGCATACGCTGAGCTTCATCAAGTCTGTTTTGGCTGATTAAAGTGCGTATATTTGAGAATTGACTGTTTTGATAGGATGAATAACCACCACTTGTTTGTTTAGCAGAGCCATTTCGACGCATATTCATAATCTCATCATATGCATCGTTAATCTCTTTCATCTTTTCTTCTGCCAAATCAGACAAAGGGTTATTAGCGTAGTTATCGGGGTGATACTTGCGAGCTAAATTGCGATATGCAGTTTTAATCTCGTCATCGGTTGCATTGCTGCTAACACCTAAAACCTCATATGGATTTTTCATGCTTATCATTATCCTTCTTGTTAAGAATTCGTTTAACCTCAGCCTTCATGCCAAGGTAAAATATATTGTTTAAAATCGCAGATAGCTGACCATCATCTATTAAGCCAAAAGAATTCCCTGCTTCTATTGAGCAAACGTTCATTGTACCGACAACACTATCGATTTCAGCCGTCTTGATCGGGTTAAATCGATTATGCTTTATATCTGACTTGAGGTCGTCAAGAGCATCGGCAAGATAAACCCATTTACCAACACAATAACCAATGCGATAGAGAATTCGCTCCGATACAGGGTCAGTTGCAAACAGCTCGCAAATTTTGCCCAAAGCTGCTGCAGTCGGTTCAGCGGATAAGTCTATATCGGTATTTGAACTGCGCTCTGAATTAATTTGAGCTATATTCATTTCTTCTGCAATAGCATTAACGTTTGGATATAGCTTAACGGCTATTTTGAACTTACGCTTAATTATCAGCCTATAAAATCTGCTAAACAATCCATTAAAAAAGTTTTTATCGCGCACATCATCGGTCAATTTGTAGTATAGCATAATAACTGCTGCAGCACAAACTATATTATAAACCTCATCTGTGCCGTCACAATTAACAGTATAGGTGCACTTTTTTAAGGGATTGTAAACGCAGTGTCCCTTTTTATACTCATGCGAAACTTTTTTAGCAGTCAATCCCAGTGCAGCCAAAAATGCAAAATCGTAGCTGAGCGACATTCTAACAGCATGTCCGTACTTTTTGCCGAGTTGTTTACATACGGTGCAGTAAATTGCTCGATATTGCTCAAACTCTCGCACTTTAAGCTCTGGCTTAAACGCCTTAACATATCCAAACATCAGATGTTATTCAGCACCTTTCTCAGATAATGACCGGTATATGACTTTTCACACATAGCAACCTGCTCAGGAGTGCCTTCTGCGATTATCATTCCACCACCATCTCCACCTTCGGGGCCAAGATCAATAATGTGGTCAGCAATCTTGATAACATCAAGATTATGCTCAATAACAACAACAGTGTTACCACCCTCAACCAAACGATTGAGAACCTCTGTTAATCTATGAACGTCAGCTGCATGAAGACCTGTAGTGGGCTCATCAAGCACATATATGGTGCGACCTGTAGCGCGTCTTGAAAGCTCAGTAGCAAGCTTAACTCTTTGAGCTTCGCCACCTGATAGGGTTGTAGCAGGCTGACCAAGCTTAACGTAACCAAGACCTA
>JAZRMJ010000272.1:0-3638 GCA_045647445.1 Acutalibacteraceae bacterium
CTTCCAGGTCTTACCACCGTCGGTCGATTTGTAAAGAGCTGGATGAATCTCAGCGTTTGATGCGTTGAATGCATGCTCCTCACGAGACCAATAAACTATTTTACTGCCACCGATACTCTTATCGTAGCTCGACTCATCAAAGGCGATTTGTTGACGATAATCACGGTAGCCGCCCACACGAGCCTTATAAACCGAGGTCCAGGTGTTTCCCGAATCGGTCGAAAGATATAATCCGTTATCATTGTGAGCATAAGCGTTACAGCCGACAGCCAAAACACGCTTTGTGTTGTTGGGGTCAACGGCCATACCCGTTGCAGCGCAAGAGCCCAGACCAATAGTGCATGGAGTCCAACTTTTACCACCGTCGGTTGACTTATACATACCACCAACGTCGGTGCCCATAAAGGCTAATTTGCCGTCAACGGGGTCGAATTTAACATAGATAATCCACTGACAGCCCTCACCACCGCTAATACCTGAATCGAGCAAGCTTTGGCTCACCATAGGCACAGCCTGCCAAATATCTTTGCCAATAAGGGGATTAGTGGGTGCTTGGCTTGTGGGCTCATCATTTGACGGAACCTTGCTCGAAGACCCGTTGCTTGAAGGGTTTGACGAAGCCTCACCCGAAGAAGCAGAGTTCTTGCTTGAAGTTGCCTTGCTCTGCGAATCGATAGAGGCTGAATCAGATAAAGCGCTGTCCTGAGAAGAGCCGGGCTTTGACGAAGAAGCCCCCGTGTTATTACTGCTGCATCCGACAGCAACTGTTAGGAGTAGGCATAAACAAAGGATTATTACAACGTTGCAAAATCTGAGTTTATTCATATTACGACTTCCTTTTTTTGATAGTCTTATTTATCCGAAGGGGCAGGCAAAGACCACATTCCACGGCAGCAGGTGCCGAGTATTACCTCACGGGTAACGGGGTGCACACGCAAAGTGCTTGTCTCACGAGCACCATCAGGGCCGACTCTTCCATCACCGGGTTGACGGGTCAGGTTAGTCCAGCTCTTGCCTGCATCAAGTGAGCGCACTACTGCAACGTCGGTCATATATGTACCTATACGGCAACCGATATAAACAATGTCGGTCTCTACGGGGTCAACTGCAACCGTCCATTGAGGGAAGTTGCCCTCTCTGTCGGTGGGGAAATTGTCGAATTTTGCTATTTCTTTAGTTTCGATGTTCAGTGAATAAACGCCCCAATCGGTCACAGCGTATATAATGCGCTTGTTGTGGTCGATGGCAAGGTCGAGTATTCTTCCACCGGGCACAGTCTCAATAGCGCTCCAGCTGATACCCTCATCGTCTGAGCAGACTACTGTGGTGCCCTTTGCACCGTAAAGGGTCTTTCTTTCGGGGTCAAAGGTGAATACGCCGTTACAATCCTCCATCTTTTCAAAGGTCTTAGCTTTGTCAGCAGAGCGCCACTCACCCATAAACACAATATCATCGTTGCCGGGCACACCCATACCAACCTGATATCCCTTAATCTTGAAACCGGTGCGTTCAACCGAGCGACCACCGTTGTGGGTGGTGTAGATTTCGTAGCCACGGCCATACATGTTATGGTCGGTCACACCTGCCACAACAATCTCGGGCGATACAACGTAACCGCCATAGGTGAAGCCACCCCAATCGCAAAGCCACATGATGTATTTAAAGGTCTTACCTGCGTTGAGGGTGTAGCCACCGTTATAATCCTGCGAAGCGTTAAAGAACCAATCGGGGTGATTAACGTTGAGGGTGATGTGACCACCGGTCATAATACCGTTGTAGCCGGTGTTTGACCATTTAAAGTTTTTACCGCCATCGGTCGAGCGCATGATAAAGTCGCCACCAAAGGTCATGCAAACGTTTTCATCCTTGGGGTGCCAGGTGAATTTTGACTGTCTAACGCAAAGGGGGATCCAGCTATCGGGAACGTGACGATAATCAAGCTCGTTGCCACGGCTGCCTAAACGCCAGCTCTGACCGCCATCGTGAGAATACATAATTCTTGAACGGTCACCATCAGAGGTGTTCATATAGCTGTTTTGAATGAGCATCTTGTCGGGGTTTGCAGGGCTCACGCGCAGATACTCAGGTCGATTGTCGGGGTAATTCTCACCACGAATGCATCTAAAGGTTTTGCCTGCATCGTCAGAAATATAAAGACCATCCTTGCAAGCGATATAAAGGCTGTTGGGTCGGGTTAAAATAGTGTCAAACGAGATGACCTCGCCGTCAAAAATCTTAGCAAAACTCTCGCCCTTATCGTGGCTTTCATATAGTCCGTTTTTGTTGGCAATATATAAGGTGCCGTTTTCGGGGTGAACCTTAACGGTGCTCTCGCCGTATTGCTCAGAATCGGGTAACTCCTCCCAGGTCTTACCACCATCAAAGGAGCGATAAAGAGCAGGGTGATTATCAGCCCAATCCTGTCTGTAATGGGTTGAATCCTCTCTTGACCAATAAACAACGGCGCTGCCACCGATTTTTTCATCGTAGCTTGTCTTATCAAAGGCTATCTGATGCCTGAAATCACGGTATGAAACAATAGCAAAGGGGAGCACACTCTCCCAAGACTCACCACAATCGGTTGAAAGATAAAGACCGTTGAGCTTGTGAGCGCAAGAGTTGTTGCCAACAGCAAGCACGCGATTGATATTGTTAGGGTCAAAGGTCATGCCACATGCACCACAAGCGCCAAAACCGATGGTAGCAGGGGTCCAGCTTTTGCCTGAATCACTGCTCTTATAAACACCACCAACATCGGTGCCCATAAAGGCGTATTGACCATCAATTGGGTCAAACTCAATAAACAGCTGCCATTGAGTGCCCTCACCACCCTCAACACCCATGTTAAGGGTTTCTTCGTCAACCATGGGCATAGGCTTCCAAATGTCAGAAGCGAAATACTTTTTAGCATTTTTACTCATAAAAAACCCTCCAAAATTGCACAAAATACTGCATTTTGATATTACTCTATATATACCATATTTTAGGGCAATAAACAAGACCTTTTAGCAAAATTGTTCAAAAAATAAATTGTCCGCAGAAATTGCATCTTCTAAAAATCGGTCTGTTTTTGTTATAAAACAATGGTTGATTTTATATTTATCGGCTATATAATGAAACTATACAAGGAGGGAGACATCATGGCAATTTACGAGCAAAATAAGTTCTTTCTATTCGGTATGGGTAACAGAGCGAAGCTTGTTTATAAAGAAGGCAAGCTCATCTCATATCCCTCGCAAAAAACAGAGCGAAGCTGGAATGTTTTAAGCGAAAAGATCATCCCCGAAGAATATACCGTCGAGCTTATGACCGACAGTGGTTTGGTTCGCCTCAAAGAGACCGAGGATGGAGTGTATCTCACCGAAAACGACAAGGAGATATGTCTTGCGAGTGGCAAGCTAAACCTTCCCGATTTTAATGAGTTTAAATACAGCAAAGCGCTGCGAGTATTGCACCATGAGATTTTGATTAATATTATCGATGGTATGCCCGTTCCAAACATATTTGTCTATAATAGCGCATGGTATCGTGATGCCGCAATGATGCTCATGGTCTTAAAGCATACGGGCAACGAGGCGCTCATTCATGACTGGGTGAAATCGGTTAGTCGATGCTATGACCAAAATAACGCAGGCACC
>JAZRMJ010000273.1:0-6784 GCA_045647445.1 Acutalibacteraceae bacterium
ACGAGAATGCGAGGAAGAATGTGGTAAGACATACGGATATCCCAGAGTTCATATATGGCTTGAAAGAAACGGAATTTACTGTAATCCTAAAACAATACCCCGAGTTATGCAGAAATATGGCTTACTCTCAATAATTAGAAGAAAGAAATATCGTAACTACGGGAACTACTTACACAGATATCCTAATTTGCTTAATAGAAATTTTAATGCTGAAAGACCGAATCAAAAATGGGTTACGGATATTTCGTACATACACACAAAACAAGGCATCCTATATTTGTCAATTATCAGAGATTTGTACTACAACAGTATCGTTGCCTACAAAACCGGAACCGAACAAAACATAAACCTTGTATTGAGTACCATTAGAGAGGCAAAGGAAAAAGAGAAAGTCACTGCAGAGTTGCAGCTCCACAGTGACCAAGGCTTTCAATATACATCCACAGCATATTTCAAGCTAACTCAATCTTACGGTATAACGCCGTCAATGTCAAGACGCGGTAACCCGTATGACAATGCTTTAGCCGAAAATTTCTTTTCAATTCTTAAAACAGAGTGTATTTACCTCGTGAAACTTCAGACCTATGAGGAGGCGCGCCTCCTCATAGGTGAGTACATCCATTTCTACAACCACCAACGTATTCAACTTAAAACAAAACTGACTCCGCTTGAAAAACGAAGTCAGCATGTTGCTTAAAATTTAATTTTAACTACCATAAGGTGCTTTTTTGTACTGTCCGCACAATTTGGGGCGGTTCAAAAACGGTGCTTTAATAATTAAATCTTAAATTTTTGATGCAAACTCAAAAACTCTTTCGGGGATATCAGCCTCATCGCAAGATACGGTGAAAGTAATATTAGCTTCTAACTTAGAAAGCTTTTCGATAAAATCAGCAAACTCATCGTAGTTACGACCACCGATACGGAGGGTTGCATCTACAAAAATATCAGTAAGGTCATAGTTACCTGCGCACATACCGGAGATAAAGCCATACAGACATTCATAACCACTGATTCCAAACTCTTCTGAATTAACAAGACGAGCACGATGGGTAAGATCATAAGTAAGCTTTAAGCCTTTTTCGACGCAAACAACATTACCGTTAGATGCATCAACTGCAGCGTTAACCAGCTCTACAAGACGCTTTGTCTTGCCAGAACCCTTGTGACCGATAATAAGATTAATCATATAACCAGCTCCTTTTTATATCTCAACATGCACTAAAAGTGCATGAAGCATCCAAATTATTTATTGAGTCTTGCTTCGAGTGCAGCCTTTTCAGACTCATAGCCTTTTTTGCCAAGCAAAGCAAACATGTTTTTCTTGTAGCTCTCAACACCGGGCTGATTAAAGGGATTTACACCAAGAATGTAGCCGGATATTGCACAAGCCTTTTCGAAGAAATAAATGAGCTCGCCCAAATTGAAGGCATCGGGTTTCTCAAGATTGATAACAAAATTGGGAACGTTACCATCGGTATGAGCAAGAATGGTACCTTCAAAAGCACGCTTGTTGACGTATGACATATCCTTGCCGGCGAGGAAGTTGAGGCCATCGCCATCTTCTTCAGCGTAAGGGATAGTTACATCACGGTCGGTAGACTCAAAGTTTACGACAGTTTCAAACATGGTGCGTGAGCCCTCTTGAATAAACTGACCCAAAGAATGAAGGTCGGTTGAGAAGATAACAGAGCTCGGGAACAAGCCCTTGTTGTCTTTGCCTTCGCTCTCGCCAAACA
Source organism: Acutalibacteraceae bacterium (assembly GCA_045647445.1). GTDB lineage: Bacteria > Bacillota > Clostridia > Oscillospirales > Acutalibacteraceae > RGIG2206. The sequence goes on from JAZRMJ010000273.1 coordinate 1,740, forward strand.
ATTGCTTAAACCACTCACTCATCATGGTGAAGCGGGGTTCATAGCTAACAAGCATTTCCATAGACTTGCCCTTACGATAAAGGATGTTGCGCAGAGCAGCATATTTGTAGCAATCGTTGTTTTCTATATCGCAAACGCTATACTTCTCTCTAGCTGCTGCAGCACCTGCCATAAGAGCATCGATATCTGCACCGCAAACTGCGATAGGAAGAAGACCAACTGCAGTAAGCACAGAGAAACGACCGCCAACATCATCCGGCACAACGAAGGATTCGTAACCCTCAGAATCAGCAAGCTCCTTAAGAGTGCCACGAGCTTTATCGGTGGTGCAATAAATACGATCTTTTGCACCTTCCTTGCCATACTGCTTCTCAAGCATATCACGGAAAACACGGAATGCTATTGCAGGCTCAGTAGTGGTGCCTGACTTAGAGATAACATTGACAGATACTCTTTTACCCTCACAAAGTGCGATAATATCGCTCAGTGAAGCGCCACTAATAGAGTTACCGATAAAATAGATATCGGGAGTGTTCTTTTTAAGATTGTTATAATAAGGTGAAGTTAAAAACTCGATTGCAGCGCGAGCGCCAAGATAAGAACCACCGATACCGATTACCATAAGAACGTCGGTATCTGAAATGATTTTAGCTGCAGCAGCCTTGATGCGTGCAAACTCATCTTTATCGTAATTTACAGGCAGATCTACCCAACCGATATAGTCGTTGCCAAGACCTGTGCCATTATGCAACTGAGTGTGAGCTGCAACAACCTGGGGCAGAATGCCTTTTATTTCGTCGCTACCGATAAAATCGGCAGCATATTTATCGACAAACTTGATGGACATTGGATTAACCTCCGAATAAAATAGTTTTAATTTCATATATATTGTACTATAAGTCAAACACTAATGCAACAGTTATTTGTATATTTTTCGTAAAAACATAGTGTTTTAACCTTATAAACGTTTTTTAAGCCTTAGTTTTTTTCTATGTTCGCGTTTAGCTTTAACATTTGCAACGATAGTCATAACAATAAGCGTTACTATCAATGCAACAACTGCAAGAATGACAAATGGATTATAAATGACGTTTTTAGTCCACCGCCATATTAAAAGAACCCAGCTACACTCAACCTCTTGACCTGCAAGCAAGGTTATTTCGCCAATCGGTTCGCTCTCATCTGTAGAAGGGTTAGAGAAATAAACCTTTGCCGTGCCAAGCTGTTGACCCTGCTTTATAGGAGCGTCAAACACCTTGCTCTTTTTGATATCAGGAATATATTCTATAGTTGATAAATCTGCATCCTTTGGCAACAAAGCAACAATTGATTCACCCGATATAAGCGTTATATTATCGATCTCCCACGAGAGATCAACATTAACAGATATCGGAACCTGCTCACCCTTAGAGACAACAGTTTTATATTCAAAATTATTAAATGCCCAGCTAAAAAGATTTTTAGCATCAGCAAAATCAAGGCGGGTATCAGCCTTATTATCACACTCAGCTAAAATACAGACATAGTTTCTGCTATCGTTTTCGGCTGTAACTGCAAGGCATCTGCCTGAAACATCAGAGTTACCTGTTTTGCCTGCTACAGCATGTTTATAATAATAGTTGGTTGTGCGGTCTAATAGCCAAGTGGTGTTAGCCAAAATTCTGCTTGAGCTTTTGTTAGTTTCAGGCACCGTATATCTTGTTTGAGATAAAATCTTAGAAACAAGCTCATTCTCCATAACTTTAACATAAAGCTTTAGCATATCATTAACGGTAGTATATTGCTTATCGTTAAAAAGGCCAACCGGTGTTGCATAATTCGTGTTTTTCATTCCAAGCTCACGAGCTTTGCCATTCATTAGCTTAACAAAATCCTCGCTGCTTCCTGCAATGTAATCAGCAAGCACTAAAGCAGCATCGTTATGTGAAGCCATTAGCATACAGCGCAAAAGATCAGAGACAGTCATTTCTTCACCATCTTTAAGCTGAGCGACAATTGCTCCGGTGCCAAGCAGCTTATTAACAACCTCTTTTTTGACTGTAACCACGTCGTCAGGGTTAGTGTTTTCAACAACAATCAGTGCGTTCATAAGATATGAAAGAGAAGCAGGATAAATTCTCTTATCAACGTTTTTGCTGAGCAAAACCTCACCTGTGTCGGTATTCATAAGCAAAGCTGATTTTGCATTAACGTCAAAGGTAGGAGTGTAAGCAGATACTGTAAAAACACTAGTTATCATAACAAATATTATACAAACGCAGAGCAAAAGTGCGATTTTTTTCATTGAAATCTCTCCATAAGATATTGTAAAAATTCTATTATAATGTTATTATAATGTCTGTAGATAGTCAATTTTCGACTAGCTATTATCATTATAACAGAAACGATTGTCGTTTTAAAGTAAATTTTGAGATTTTTTGATTGTTTTTGTGGAGGTACTTAAAATGGTTTATATAACCGGAGATATGCATGGCGATGAAGATAGATTGTATGATCGTCAGCTCAAGAAACTTAAAGCCGGTGATACACTGATAATATGTGGTGATTTTGGCTTCATGTGGGATGGTTCATCAAGAGAAACTAAGATTTTAGAGGACCTTGGTGCAAGAAAATACAATGTCTGTTTCATTGATGGAACTCACGAAAACTTTGACCGTATATACAGTTGCAGAGAAACCGTCTGGAAGGGTGGTAGGGTGCATCGCATTTCAGGCAATCTGTTTCACATGTGCCGTGGTCAAATCTTTAATATTGACGGTGTAAAATACTTCACCTTCGGTGGTGGAGAAAGCTACGACAAAGAAATGCGCGTTGAGCGTCGCACCTGGTGGAAGGAAGAGCTCCCCTCACCTGCTGAAATGGAAGAGGGTGTTGAAAACCTCGAGGAAATTGGTGGAGAGGTCGATGTTATTTTAACCCATGAGCCCCCATCCCTCATTAAGAGCTCAATGCTTATGCGCACCGGTGATATTGATAGAGTTAACAAGCTTAATGGTTATCTCGAAGAAATCAACCGAACCTGCAAATTCAAGCAGTGGTATTTTGGTTGCATGCATGAAGACAAGATTATTACCCCCGGTCACACTGCAGTATTTAAAGAGCTTTGGCCTATCATACCCGATGAATTGGGATTATAACTGATCAAGCAAAAAATCCTCTGTGCTGATGCACAGACGATTTTATTATTAGCCGATTACTCTAACCTTGATAACGCCTTCGATTTGCATTATCTGAGCTACAGCGTCGTTAGAAACCTGGTTGTTTACATCAAGGATGGTGTAAGCATACTCCTTTTTAGAGTCGTTATTCATCTTTTCGATGTTAAGACCGATTCCTGAAACAGCGCCTGAAATCTGAGTAAGGGTGTTAGGAATATTCTTATGAACTACGCAAATTCTTGCTGCAGTGGTGCGAGGTGCGCTAACAGAGGGGAAATTGATTGAATTCTTAATGTTACCATTTTCGAGATAGTCAATAATCTCTTTAGCAGCCATAACTGCACAGTTATCTTCTGACTCTTGGGTAGAAGCACCAAGGTGAGGAATAGCAACTACACCCTCAACACCGATAACCTCATCACTCGGAAAGTCGGTAACGTATGAAGCAACAGCACCGTTATTAAGAGCAGCGATAATATCTTCGCTGTTAACAAGCTCACCACGAGAGAAGTTAAGAATGCGAACACCGTGCTTCATCTTAGCGATAGACTGCTCGTTGATCATGTGCTTAGTGTCGGGAGTGAGCGGAACATGAACGGTAATGTAATCACAATCAGCATAAATCTCGTTGATATCAAAGATATGCTTAACAGAATTGTCAAGCTTCAATGCAGCGTCAACAGACAGATAGGGGTCGTAGCCGTATACCTCCATACCAAGAGCGCAAGCTGCATTAGCAACAAGGATACCGATTGCACCAAGACCAACAACGCCAAGCTTCTTGCCCATAATTTCGGGACCAGCAAAAGCGCCCTTGCCCTTTTCGACCATCTTGCCAACCTCTGCACCGTTGCCCTTAAGGGTCTTTGCCCAGTCGATAGCGGGAACAATTTTACGAGATGAAAGCAGAAGACCCGCAATTACAAGCTCTTTAACAGCGTTTGCGTTAGCACCGGGGGTGTTGAAAACAACGATACCGGCTTCTGCGCACTTGTCAACAGGGATATTGTTAACACCTGCACCTGCACGAGCGATAGCAAGCAGAGACTCGGGGAGTTCCATATCGTGCATAGAAGCAGATCTTACAAGTATAGCCTCGGGGGCTTCAATATCGTCACCACAAGTATACTTATCGGTCTTAAAATGAGTAAGACCACAGGGAGAAATTTTGTTAAGAGTTTTAATATTATACATTATTAATACCTCGATTAGTTTTCTTCTTCGAACTTAGCCATGAACTCAACAAGCTTCTCAACGCCCTCGATAGGCATTGCATTGTAGATAGAGGCACGCATGCCACCAACAGAACGGTGACCTTTAAGGTTAACAAAGCCAGCCTCAGTTGCTGCCTTAACAAACTTAGCATCAAGCCCATCGTTGCCGGTAACGAAGGGAACGTTCATCAAAGAGCGATCCTCGGGAACAACGGTGCCCTTAAACATCTTGCTGTTATCAAGGAAATCATAAAGAATCTTGGCCTTAGCCTCGTTGATCTTCTTCATCTCTTCAAGTCCACCGATTTCGTTCTTAATCCACTCAAGAACGAGCTTTGCAATATAGATGCACCAGCAAGGAGGAGTGTTAAACATAGAGCCATTCTCAGAATGAGTTTGATAGTTGAGCATGGTGGGGCAGATATCACTAGCATTGCCGATAAGATCCTCACGGATGATAACAATAGTTACACCTGCAGGAGCCATGTTCTTCTGAGCACCAGCATAAAGCATACCGAACTTGCTTACATCGATAGGCTCAGAAAGGATGCAGCTCGAGATATCACCGATAAGCGGAACGTCGCCGGTCTCGGGCAGAGTATTCCACTTGGTGCCGTAGATAGTGTTGTTAACACAGATGTGGAAGTAGTCTGCATCGGGGGTGAAAGTGCTC
>JAZRMJ010000274.1:0-14024 GCA_045647445.1 Acutalibacteraceae bacterium
GCAAAACTCCTTTTTATTAGTTGTAATTATTTTGCTTTTTTGCCGTCTAAGAGGTTATAGACCAAGGCTGCGAGGGCGCCGCCAACGAGGGGGGCTACGATGAATACCCATACGTTTGCGAGAGCATCGCCACCTACTAAAAGGGCGGGTCCAAAGCTTCTTGCGGGGTTAACCGAGGTGCCGGTGAAAGGAATGCCGATAAGGTGAACGAGCACCAGCGACAAACCGATAACGAGACCTGCTACGCTACCATTCTCGACCTTTGAGGTAACTCCCAAAATGGCAAGAACGAATATGAAGGTCAAAATAACTTCGATGATTAGAGACTTAGCAATATCGCCCTTATAAAGTCCGTTCTGACCGAGAGCAGCGGTGCCATCCATAAAGTAAGCAAGAATGCCTGCGCCTGCTAAAGCACCGAGGAACTGAGCTGCGATATAAGCAAAGAACTCTTTGACGTTCATCTTTTTGCTGATAAGCATTGCGATTGAAACAGCAGGATTAATATGGCAACCTGAAACGTTACCGATGGAGTAAGCCATTGCAACAATCACAAGACCAAAGGCTAGGGCTGTTGCAATATAGCCTGCTTCGGGAACCACACAGCCAGTAACTGCGGCTACGCCACATGCTACTAAAACCAAAACTAAGGTACCGATAAATTCTGCAATTGATTGTTTAAAAAGCTTCACGATATTTCCTCCTAAAAAACAGAATGGGTATTAACCATTTATATTATAGCAACTTGCGCTTAGAAGGTCAATAGGCACTAATTTTAGTTTTATTTTGATTTTGATTAATAATTTGCACTGCCGTTGATTTTACCAATCGTTGCATGAACCAAAAATATGATAAACCGAAAATAAACAAATCAGACTTTGGAGTGAGAAACGTGATCATCGAGACAGAGCACTTACCTTTAAGGGAAATGGCTGAGGATGATTTTAAGACTGTTTATAAGATTTTAGCAGATTCGGTTATCATGCAGCACTATCCTTAGGCCTTTGATGATACCAGAGTAGGGCTTCGAGGGGGACTCCATGCTAATCAAAAGTGCAATAAATTATTTTATCACCTGTTTGTTGGAGTATATTATATCAGCACACCGTTTAGATGGTCAATTTCGTGTTGGATTATTTGGGCCGTCCAGCCTATGAAGGTTTCGGTGCGCACCTGAAGCTTCTCGTTTTGCCAGCGAACGGTAATCTTTTTATAGCGCTTACACGGACGGGGTCCACCAAGCAGAGACAGGCATCCCTCCTCAGTATTATAGGGATCAGAGAATTTGGTGATTTCGGGATTAAACATTACCATATACTCCCCCTCGTTATCAAAAGCGATTATACGCTTTGTGACCCCTATCATGTTAGCTGCCATACCGACGCACCCGTCGGCGTTTGCCCTGAGGGTATCGAGCAAATCTTCGGCAATCTGTAAATCCATAATGGTTGCAGGAGTGGATTTTATACCTAAAAACAAGGGGTCGTGCATAATATCTTTAATCATTTTTTATCTCCAAATTCCATCCACAATCTGCATGGTAAATCATCTGACGGGTCATGCCACCATCGATACAGATATTCTCACCTGTGATAAAGCCTGACATATCAGAGCATAGATAAAGCACCATATTGGCAATATCGAGGGGGTTGCCCACTCTGCCTACCGGTTGCTGAATTGCATCTGCGCCCTCATAGACGGTGTAGTTGTTATCAATCCACCCTGGTGAGATTGAGTTGACCCTCACCTTGCCTGCAAGGCTGACTGCCATTGCGTGGGTTAAAGCAGAGATGCCACCCTTGGCAGCAGTGTAGCTTTCGGTTTGGGGCTGGCTCATTCTATCACGGGATGAGGATATATTGACGATGCTTGCGCCATCCCTAAAACGGGGTGCAAAGAGCTTTGAGAGATAAAAGGGCGCAGTCACCCCTACCCTTTGGGCGTATTCAAAATCTTCATAGCTACCATTTTCGATGCCGACAGACATGGGGGCAGCGTTGTTAATAAGATAGTCAATCGCTCCATGCTCTGAGATGACCTTTTGGGCAAAACGCTCGAGGGTGTTTTTATCTGCGAGGTCACCGACAAAATAATCGTTATCAAGCAAATCGATAACGCAGACGGTTGCACCAGCCATTTTAAGCTGCTCGCAAATGCATTTGCCGATGCCTCTTGCGCCACCCGTTACAACGGCAATCTTATCTTTAAAATCAAACATATTAAATCCTCATTTCGACTGAGCAAGTTTTTTGAGACTATCGCCTGAAAAACGATAGGTAGTCCACTCATCCATAGGCTCGGCACCGAGAGACAAATAAAAATCGATGCTCGGTTTGTTCCAATCAAGGCACGACCACTCGAGCCTGCCACAACCTCTTTCGACGGCGATGCGAGCGAGCTCCTTTAGCAAGGCTTTGCCGTGGCCGTGACCTCTGAACTCTTCTTTAACAAAAAGGTCTTCAAGATAAACACCTGCTCTGCCGAGAAAGGTTGAAAAGTTGTGAAAAAAGAGGGCAAAGCCGACCTCTTTGCCATTCTCGATAGCGAAGATGACCTCAGCCTTTTGCTTTTTAAATATCCACTCGCAGAGCAGAGCCTCATCGGCTACCACCTGGTCAGCCATCTTTTCGTAGGCTGCAAGCTCCTTGATAAAGCTTAAAATGAGAGCTGTATCCTTTTGGGTGGCAAATCGAAAGTGTGTGTTGTTCATTTTATATCCTCAATCCTCAATAACCTTAACAAGCTCGGTCATAGCCTTTCGTTTTTTGGTGCGTAGTTTGTCGTCATCCTTTGCGTAGCCGAGAGTGATAACAAGGCGCACCACTCCGTCAAGGTTGCAAATTGAGCGAATTTCGGCATCGTTAAGCCAACCTAAAATGCAGGTTGAAAGGCTCTGCGCTGTGGCCTCTGAGGTGATATAAGCTGAGAGGATACCGATATCGATTGAGCGATAGTCGTTTTGCTTGACCCTTGCACCGAGAGCAGCAGTGGCAATATAGGGCATCTCCGAAATAACCAGCATAACGGGTGCATCGGTTGCAAACTTATTCATACCCATGCCTTGGGTTGCTTTGGCAACCTTTTTAGCTGTCTGCCCTTTGCAGACGGTGATAAAATAGGGCTGACCATTGCAGGCTGAGGGTGAGAGTCGGGCTGACTCTAAAATGCGCTCAAGTTTTTCAGCTTCGACCTCTCTATTGGGGTCATAGCTACGACAGGATTGCCTTTCATTTGCAATTTCTAAAAAGTTCATGGTCAAATTCCTTTCAAAAAATCGTTGGATTGCTCTCGGGTTTTAAAAATATAGATGGTTTTATCGCTATGCTTTTCGAGTAATTCTAATATTTTGGGGCGTGACTCGGCAGAAAAGCTTTTGATATACTCGATAAATTCTCGGTCTTCTTCAGTCTCTATCCAGGGCATATCGGGGCGAGGCTTCCCTATTCGGAATTTGACCCCATCAAGGCATAGTTCGGTCGGATAGTCGAGAAAAAAGACGGTATCGCATTTTTTAATGCGAAGGGGCATGGTTGAAAGATAGTTGCCGTCGATAATCCATGCTTCTTGCTCAAGGATGGGTTGCATTCTCTCGATAAGGGTTTCTCTTGAGACGGTGGTTTTGTCGCTGTTCCAATAAAGCATATCGTGGTAATACAGGGGTATACCCGTTTTGCTATGCAATTCTCTTGCGAAGGTGCTTTTGCCACTGCCTGGACAGCCAATAACAATAATCTTTTTCATAATAATTTAAGCGATATCTTTCTTTGTGTATTTAATATAGGCTAGCAAAACGGCAACCACGCTTATGACAAGACCGATTGAAAGATAAACTGCGTTTAGCCTCTCATCGGCAATAATATCGGCGCTGTCGCAAAAGCCGAAGGGGGTTATATATTTTATAAACTTTGCTTGTTCGGTGAGATTGGCGACAATATTTAAAAAATACAGCATAACCGCTATGCCAAGACCGATGCCCAGACTGCCCCGACGGATAAAAGCAGAAACACCGAAGGTGATTGATGCAATCTCAAGCTGTAGAAGATAGTAAGCGAGCAATATCAAGGTCAATATTGACCAATCAATCTTTTCGCCTATTAAGAGGGTACAAATAGCAGTAACGGTTATGACAACAATATTAAGAATGGTTATTTGCGCATAGACGGATAGTAGCTTTTGGGTGATTATTTTAGTGCGAGAAACTGGGTGGGTCAGCAAAAACTCGGCAGTTTTATCCTTTTCTTCTTTAGCGAGGGCTGACGCACCGAGTATGGCTGCAAAAAACGCTCCACCCATGCCCAGCACATTGCCACATTCGATACCGAAAAAGCCGATAAATTCACCGAAATTGATTTGGTCAAGACCGAATGCATTCGAAAATGCTCCCATCTCGGCAAAGACATCGCTTATATCATTCATATCGGCTGACATTTCAGGGTAGATTATAATGCATATGCCGAGCATAAAGGATATAACAAGAGTCCATATTGCAAGATAGAGCTTGCCTCTTTTGAGCTCGTGAAAAAAGATGGTCATATCAGTTACCCTCCCCTATATAATAATGCATAAAGATCTCTTCAAGGTCGGGGTCTGAGATGGTTAAATCATCAAATCGAAGGCTTGAAAGATAAGCTATCAGCTCACGCTGGTTGCCACTAAAAAGGAATGTGGTTGCTTCGTTTTGAGTTTTTATATTTTTGATGCCATCGAGGGTTAAAGCGTCGCTGACTCCACGCAGAGTTACTCGTTTAATCCCTGTATGACCGAGCAACTCGATGCTGTCACTAACTAGGATTTTGCCGTCTCTGATAACTGCGGCATTTTTGCAATAGCGTTGCACCTCAGAGAGAATATGAGATGATAAAAATACGGTTGCCCCCTCGTCGTTTCGCTCCTTTAAAAGGGTGTAAAACTCACGCTGCATGAGTGGGTCGAGGCCACTTGTTGGCTCGTCGAGAATATAAAGGCCGGGTCTATGCTGTAGGGCGCAAACGATACCCACCTTTTTGCGATTGCCGAGGGATAGCTCATCGGCTCTGCGATTAACGTCAAGCTCTAACCTCTCACAAAGGCGTTTTGCTTCAGCTGAACAATCCTTTTTGTGGAGCTTTGCTGAGAGAGTGATAATATCTTTAACCTTCATGCCGCTATAAAAATCGGCTTCTGAGGGCAGATAGCCGATATCGGTGAGCAGCTCTGTTTTGTGTTTTAAGACGGGTTTGCCAAAAATTTCAGCTTCACCACTTGTAGCTGAGATGAGGCCTAAAAGAGTGCGAATGGTGGTCGATTTGCCAGCTCCGTTGGGGCCGATAAACCCGAAAAAATCGCCCTCGTTGACCGAGAGGTTAACATCGATAATCCCCCTCTGTTTGCCATAATATTTTGTTAGGTTTTGAGTTTTAATTGCTTTCATTGATATCCCCTCGCTCAATGATAAACCTTTTAATTTATAATAACACCCCTATTAGCTTTTCTCAACAAGATTTTTAGCTAACAAAAAACTCCACCAACAATTGTTAGTGGAGTTTTAGTTTAGCCGTCAATTTGGTGCTTTCTATCTTTGCCTTCTTTGAGTAGAGTTTCGAGGGATGCCGTATCGTTATTTTCGATTGCTTCTTTATATTTACAAAGCTCGTTAATAAAGCCGTTGAGCTCGTTTAAAATATTCTCTGAATTATTCATGCACAGCTCGCTCCAAAGCTTTGCATCGAGCCATGAGACTCGGGTTAAATCCTTATAGCTGCCTGCCGAAAAGCCTTTATGCTCAGGGGCAGTTGGGCTTTTAATAAAGGCGTTTGAGATGATATGAGGCATTTGAGAGGTGAAGGCAATAATTCTATCGTGAGTCTCGGCAGTGGTAATAGAGAAACCACCAAATCCTACGGGTGAGAGCAGGTTCTCTGCCCTTGCGAGCAAAACGGGGTCATCATGAACTTTAGGCACGAGCACCATAGGAGCACCCACAAAGAGGTCATCGCAGGAATTTTTAAAGCCCGATTGATGCTTGCCTGCCATAGGGTGACCACCGACGAAGGTGATACCATTTTGCTCTGCGATTTCAAAACAAGCGTCGCAAACATCCTTTTTGGTGCCACAGCAATCGATAACAATGGCATCTTTAGATATAAACTGAGCGTTGTTTTTTAAATAATCAATGGCGTGTTTTGGCAAAACGGCAATGATTATAATATCGCAAAGGGGTAGGGTTTTATTATTGAGCACTCCGTCGACCACGCCTGAGAGCTGAGCAAAGTTTAGCATTGTGCTATCGGTATCGAAGGCGTAGACGGTGTGACCCTCCTTTTTGTAGGCTTTAGCAAAAGAGCCACCGATTAGACCGATTCCAACTATTCCGACCTTCATTATTTGACCACCTCAAGAACCTTTTTGACCTTTTGATTAATCTTAGCAAAGTTTTCGGGAGTGATTGACTGAGCTCCGTCGCAAAGTGCGTTACGAGGGTCGTTATGAACCTCAATCATGAGCCCGTCTGCTCCACAAGCGACACTTGCAAGTGCCATGGGCTCAACCAGCTTTGCGATGCCCGTTGCGTGACTGGGGTCGATGATTACCGGCAGATGTGTTAAGTCGTGAAGCAGAGGCACTGCTGACAAATCAAGGGTATTACGGGTGTATGATTCGAAGCTACGGATTCCTCTTTCGCAAAGCACGATATTTTGGTTGCCACCTGCCATGATGTATTCAGCGCTCATGAGCAGTTCCTTAATAGTGTTGGCAAGACCTCTCTTTAAAAGAATGGGCTTATTTGTTCTGCCGAGCTCCTTTAAAAGCTCAAAGTTTTGCATATTTCGTGCGCCGACCTGAATCATATCGACCTCTTCAAATAGGGGCAGATGGTTGGCATTCATAATCTCAGTTACGATGGGCAGACCCGTTTCTTTTTTAGCCTGAAGGAGTAACTCAATACCATCGGCCTTGAGACCCTGAAAGTCGTATGGTGAGGTGCGTGGCTTGAATGCACCACCTCGAAGGAGGTTTGCGCCCGACTCTTTGACACTTTTTGCGATGCCGATAATCTGCTCCTCACTCTCGACCGAGCAGGGTCCTGCAATGGTGCAGAAGTTGCCGCCACCGATTTTGACTCCACCAACGTCGATAATGCTGTCATCGGGGTGGAATTTGCGATTGCACTGCTTGAAGGGCTCGCTCACTCTCTTGACCGATGCGACGGTATCAAGGGATGCAATTAAATCCATATCGACGTTTGAGGTGTCGCCCACAAGACCTAAAACGGTGTAGTCACAGCCCTCAGAAACGTGAACCTGCAAATTAAGGCTCTCCAGCCATGAGATGATAGCCTCTTTTTGTTTTTGATTGGTGCCCGGCTTTAATACAGTAATCATAATTATATCCCCTTTTAAAAAATTGTAAAATAAAAAGATACCACACAGCAATCTGCATGGTATCTAAAAAGCCTTTTAGTTTCTGCTTTTAATACAACACAAATTGCTACTACCTGACAATGTGGTAATAGTAAAAGTAGTTGTATGCAAAATTAGCAGAAAGAATTTTCATAATTTAATTCTCCGATTTAAGCTTTTAACGCTTTAAACTGTTAAAAAGATAGCGCATTTTTTTCGGTTTGTCAACACTTTTGTTATAAAAATTTTTGAAGCTCTGAAATCGACTCTTTTGTGGGCTCGGGTAGATGACTGAAGGGAAATTCCAACCCCATATCGTCATATTTGACCTGACAAATTTTGCGAAAAGGCAAAAGCTCAACCCCATCAACGCAAGAATGAGACTCGGCAATTTGCTTTAAGGCAATAATATTGTCGGCATTGTCGTTTATGGTAGGAATTATAACCTGACGAAGAGTTGTTGGTATTTTTCGCTCATTTAGGGCTGATAAAAATGTGAGTGGTGCATCTAAGCCACAGCCGACGTGGGTGTGATAGAGGTTATCGTTAGTGTATTTTATATCGAGCAAGACTCTATCGGTTACGCTCATAAGCTCCGATATTTTTTCGCTCACAGCAAGGCTGCCCGAGGTGTCTAGGCAGGTATTGATACCCGACTCGTGACAGAGTTTGAAAAGCTCAGTAACAAAATCAGGCTGTAACAGAGGTTCACCGCCTGAGACGGTGATACCTCCGTTATTTTTAAAATATTCGCGATAGCGTGTCGCTCTGTTAAAGACCTCTTCGGGGGTATAGGTGGTGCCTAGCGAATAATCCCACGTGTCGGGATTGTGGCAACAGCTACAGCGCAGATTGCAGCCCTGCAAAAAGACTACAAAGCGCACACCGGGGCCATCTAAAGTGCCTAAACTTTGAAAGGAATGAACCCTTGCGACCGATTGCATGATTAAACAGCCTCGTGGAAGGTACGGCTGATAACCTCACGCTGCTGCTCACGAGAGAGCTTGCAGAAGTTAACGGCGTAGCCTGATACTCGGATGGTCAGGTTGGGATAAAGCTCGGGGTTTTCGTATGCTTTAAGAAGAGTCTCACGATTCATAACGTTAACGTTGATGTGGTGAGCCTTTTTAGCAAAGTAACCGTCGAGGATGGTAACAAGATTATCAACTCTCTCTTCATCACTTCTGCCGAGTGCATCGGGAGTGATAGAGAAGGTGTTGGATATACCGTCGCGACAGTCATCATAGCTGATTTTTGCAACCGAGTTGAGAGATGCAAGCGCACCGTTCTCTTCTCTGTTATGCATGGGGTTAGCACCGGGGGCAAAGGGGGCTGCGCAGGGACGACCATCGGGAGTAGCACCGGTGTGCTTACCGTAGGCGACGTTAGAGGTGATGGTCAGCACAGAAAGAGTGTGCTCTGCGTTGCGATAGGTTGGGGTCTTGCGAAGCTCAGTGATAACACGGTGAGCCATATCCTTTGCGATAAGGTCAACACGGTCATCATCGTTGCCGTATTTGGGGAAGCTGCCCTCAACGTTAAAGTCGGTGATAAAGCCGTTTTCGTCTTTAACGGGTTTAACGGTTGCGTATTTAATAGCGCTCAAAGAGTCGGCTACAACCGAAAGGCCTGCGATACCGAATGCCATGAAGCGGCCGACGTTGGTATCGTGGAGAGCCATTTGGGTCTTTTCGTAGGCATACTTATCGTGCATATAATGGATAACATTCATAGTGTTAACATAGAGGTGGCTGAGCCATTCGATATAGATATTGTAACGCTCCATAACGGTATCGAAATCGAGTTTGTCGCCCTCGAGCACCACCATCTGGGGGCCGATATGCATACCGCTTGAGGTATCGTAGCCACCGTTGATTGCAATAAGCATAAGCTTAGCAAGGTTGCAACGAGCGCCGAAGAACTGCATCTGCTTGCCCACCTTCATGGCAGATACACAGCAAGCGATTGCATAGTCATCACCATAGATGGGGCGCATAATATCGTCGTTTTCGTATTGGATAGAGTCGGTATCGACCGAGACCTTAGCGCAGAACTTTTTGAAGCTCTCGGGCAGATTGTTTGACCAAAGAACGGTCAAATTGGGCTCGGGTGATGGGCCGAGGGTGTAAAGGGTGTTAAGCACACGATAGCTATTTTTGGTAACGAGAGTTCTGCCATCCTCACCCATGCCACCGACTGCTTCGGTAATCCACATGGGGTCACCACCAAACAGCTCGTTATATTCGGGGGTGCGAAGGTGACGAGCCATACGAAGCTTGATAACAAAATCATCCATAAGCTCCTGTGCGCCCTCTTCGGTAAGAGTGCCGTTTTTGAGGTCACGCTCGATATAGATATCGATAAAGGTGCTGACTCGACCAAGCGACATAGCAGCTCCGTTTTGCTCCTTGATAGCACCAAGATATGCAAAATAAGTCCACTGAATTGCCTCACGAGCGTTGGCTGCAGGCTCGCCGATATCGTAGCCGTACATTGCTGCCATCTCTTTGAGGTAGCCGAGGAAGGCTATTTGCTGATAAAGCTCCTCGTTAAGACGGATTTGCTCGGCATCAAAGTTACCGTCAGCCAAATTCTTTTTATCTTTCTTTTTCTCTGCGATAAGCTTATCGACACCATAGAGGGCTACACGACGGTAGTCACCGATAATACGGCCTCTGCCGTAGGCATCGGGAAGGCCTGTGATGACGTGGCTCTTGCGAGCGGCTCTCATCTCGTCGGTGTAGGCTCTGAAAACACCATCGTTATGGGTGGTGCGATAACGAAACTCCTCTTGAACCTTGCCACTAAGCTTGTAGCCGTAGGCTTCGCAGGCTTGCTTAGCCATACGCATGCCACCAAAGGGGTTAACGCCACGCTTTAGGGGGCGGTTGGTCTGAAGGCCGACAATAAGCTCATTCTTTTCATCAATATAGCCGGGAGAATAGCTGGTCAGCGAGGTTGCTGTGCTTGTATCGATATCGAGCACTCCGCCAAGCTGACGCTCTAGGGTGAACAGAGCCTGAACGCGCTCCATCAATTTGTTGGTGCGCTCGGTTGCGCTCTTGAGGAAAGTATCGTCACCGGTATATTCGGTATAGTTACACTGGATAAAATCACGCACGTTGATTTCGTCTTGCCAGACGCCATGATTAAAGCCGTTCCAATTGATATGTTTCATACAAAACTTCCTCCTGTAAAAAAGTATATAAAAAAGGGCAATTCAGCGAATCAACCTGAATTGCCCAGACGGTCGGCATTAACACTCTCGCACTTCCCCGCGGTGATCCGCGAAACCCGTCAGTCATGTGAGAGGTACATTCTTATTATAAATTGAGGTGACTTTTTTGTCAACACAATTAAAACTTAAAAATCAACAAAAATTGGCTATATTTGTCCATGTTTTTGATTGACTTTATTAGGCAAAGATAAAAAAGAATCCGTACTGATAAATCAGATTCTTCGTTCCGGAACCTCTATCGGTGCAAATATTCACGAAGCACAATATGGACAAGGGACAAAGGATTTTATATCAAAGTTAGAGATAGCACAAAAAGAGTGCTATGAATGGCTACTTGTCATAAGGATGTTTAAAGCCGATAGATTCGTTTTTGAATCTATCGGCTTTCTCTATATTTTTGACCCAACAAAAATGTATGCAAATTCTGTTTCTATACATTCTAATAGTGATAGACCGGAGTTTATAAAATATTTCTTTGTCGCATCAGGGTTATCAGGATATATTTTGATTTTTCTTTCTCCGTAATCTATACAATCATTTTGATTCTTATCAATGGATAAAACTAAATACCCTTTTGACTTTAACAAAGAATATATTTTATTGATACATTCTTGCTTCTCCTGAATGTGCATAAAAGTTAATGAGGAATATATAACATCAAAAGAAGTGTCAAAATTATAGGTCATAAAATCACCACATATCACTCTTGCATTTTTATATTGCGATAAATTATGTGTCGCTCTATCTATTGTTTTTGAGGATAAATCAATGCCAACAAATTCTTTGCAGCGCGGCACGGTTTTTAATGCGAGACGACCTGTACCAACGCCTATTTCCAAAACGGTTTTTGTTTTATCGAGTTTCATTATATCAATAAAAACTTGACCGTCCCACTTATTCATATACTCTTTCAAGGGCTCAGGGTCATATACAGGGTCATTATTTTCATCGATTAGTTTATCATAATGCTCAATTATGTTCACAAAATTTCTCTCCCTTCGGATAGAACCAGCATCGCATTTGTCCGTACAAATGCTGGCAAGGGCTATGCCCCAACCCTTATTTTGATTTAATAGTTTTGAGTGAAGATATTAACATTCTGCGGATAGCACCGCAATCGTTTTGTAATGTTTTATAATCATCTTCATTCATACAATTAGTTTCAAACAAAAGTTCAAGCCAATATTCAGTTTCATAACATTCTTTTTGTGCTATTTCAAGTTTAGAAATAAAATCCTTTGTTCCTTGAGCATATTGTGCTTCGTGCAAATTTGCACCAATCGAAGTTGCAGAACGAAGAAGTTGATTTATCAAAACTGATTCTTTATGATTTAATTTCATGTCACGACAGAGAAAGACAACAGTTTTTGCAAACTCTTTTGCTTTATCCCTTAAAACGCTATCAGCCAAAATTATTACCTTTAAAATTATTATACAAAAAAAATGATAGTCTTGCAATTGATATTCCGACTCTGTCGGAGTGATATTATTGCCCTATAACAATAGTGATATTGAAACCTTACGGTTTCAGTGTTATTTTATTCGCCTACAAAACTTGCGAAGCAAATACCACTCGGCATAAGCCGAATATCACTGCGAAGCAATAGAACTCGCCGCAAGGCGAATAAAACTGCGAGACTTCCTTATGAGAAGTCTCGCAATGGGTGACTTTTTTTGCTTATATAGAACGGCTCAACATTTAGTTGCAATAGCAGGTATATTATGGTAAAATATATTGATTATAATACTATATTAAACCTATTAAACTATTAAGAGTGAGGCTGAAAATGGATAACAAATTGCCACTGATAAGCATAATATTGCCGATATACAACGTTGAGCCCTTTCTTGAGCGATGCGTTGAAAGCCTTTTAAAGCAGACCTATAAGAATATCGAGATAATTTTGGTTGACGATGCTTCGCCCGACCGTTGCCCCGAAATTTGCGACCGCTACGCCGAAAGCTACAACAACATTAAGGTTGTGCACCGTGAGAATGGTGGCCCTTCAGCCGCTCGCAACTCGGGTATTAACGTCGCTGAGGGTGCGTTACTTTCCTTTGTTGACCCTGATGATTACGTGACCGAAGATTTTATTGAGTTTTTATATAACGTGATGGTCAAAAACGATGCCGATATCTCTGCTTGCGGTGTTATTGAGTGCTATCCATCGGGCAAAACAAGGGTTATGGAGAGCGACACCTCACTGCACGTTATCGGCCCTAAAGAGGCTTTAGAGCGCATCTGCTACAACGATGGATTATACATCACAACATGGGATAAGCTATATAAAAAATCGCTTTTTGATGATATCCGCTTCCCTGAGGGTAAGCTGTTTGAGGATACGGGAATAACCTATAGATTGCTTTATAAAGCTCAAAGGACTGCCTTTAAGGGTGAGCCTAAATATTACTATATGATATCGCCCAATCAAACCTCAATCACAACCAGCAAGTTCACCATGAAAAAGCTTGACTACGTTGAAATGGCTGACGAGATGGCAAGCTTCATAATCGACAAATACCCCGAGCTTGCTCCTGCTGCTGAGAGAAAACAGCTTCACGCTTGCTTTTCGACCCTAACTCAGCTTGTAAACTCACGCACTCGAAACAAGGGTGTTGAAAAATATTTGACCGACCGAATTAACGCTTTAAGATCTCCGGCTCTTAAAAACCCCAGAACTCCCAAAAGAGATAAGCTTGCAATTTTGTCGCTCGGTCTTGGGTTTGGATTTTTCTCATTCGTTTGGAGAATATATCTCAAAATTAAAAAAGGATAAGCTAAGGGGACTTTTTATGAACAAAATCCTTGTAGGTTATATTCAAGACGGCAAAAACAGTGGTATAGATAAATATCTGCTCGGCTTTTGCGAAACTGCACATAAAAATGGGGTTGCCCTCGACTTTTTAACCACTAAAATCGACCCCGATATGAAAGACCATCTGGCCTCTATGGGGTTTGGTCTTTTTGAGGTACCAACCCTAAAAAGGCCTGCAGCTCAATACAATTCAATCAGAGAGATTATAAGAGTGGGCGAATACGACGGGGTTTATATTAACATATCTGAAAGCTTTAACAGCATAGCGCTTATGGCAGCTAAAAAAGAGGGTGTGCCTGTTAGGATTGTGCATTCGCACTCCTCGGGGGTTGACCGAGCTAATATAATAGTTAGATTCATTCGCACCTGTTTAAACAGCCTTTTTAAAGGCTTTGTTACTAAATGCTCAACTAAACGACTTGTTTGCTCATCGACTGCCGGTAAATGGATGTTTTGGGGCAACGACTACACCACCATATATAACGCTGTTGACAGCAATAAATTTCTCTTTGATAGGATTGCTCGCAAGACAAAACGCAACGAGCTTGGCATTAGCCGCAGCGAAAAGGTCTTTATTCACATAGGTAATTT
>JAZRMJ010000275.1:0-2383 GCA_045647445.1 Acutalibacteraceae bacterium
AGGCATGTGTGCCGCTATCTCTGCTGCGCGTCACGGCTGTCGCACCGTTCTTGTGCAAGATAGACCTGTGATGGGTGGCAACTGCTCGTCCGAAATTCGCATGTGGCCGCTTGGTGCCAACGGCTCTAACCGTCGAGAGACGGGTATATTTGAGGAACTTGTGCTCGAGAATATGCGTCGCAACCCTACACGCAACTATCCTGTTTGGGATTCAGTCCTTTATGGTGCTGTAAAATATCAGCAAGGTCTTGAGCTTATTCTTAACTGCTCTGTCAACCGTCTTAACACCGAAGAGGGCAAAATCACCGAGGTCTTTGGCTGGCAAACTACTACATATAAATGGCACGCTGTAAAGGCTAAAATATTTATCGACTGCTCGGGCGACAGTGTGCTTGCAGCGCTCTCGGGCGCTGAGTATCGAGTCGGCCGTGAATCAAGGGATGAATTTGGCGAATCCATTCAGCCTGAGATTGCCGATACAAAAACCATGGGCAACTCCTGCATGATTCAGGCAAGAGAGACGGGTCGCCCTATTAAATATGTAGCACCCTCATGGGCAAGAGAGCTCAGCGAGGATGAGCTCAATGGTCGCGACCATATCCCCTCCCACATGAGAGAGAATTTTTGGTGGCTTGAATTAGGTGGCGATCGCAACACTCTCGACGATTGTGAAGAAATCAGAGATGAGCTCCTTCGTCTCTCCTACGGCACCTGGGATCACGTTAAAAACGGTGGCGACCACGATGCCGATAATTGGGAACTCGATTGGGCAGGCTATCTGCCCGGCAAGCGTGAGAGCCGTCGCTGCGTTGGCGACCATATTCTCACCCAAAACGAGGTTCTTGCAGGTGGCAAGTTCGACGATATAATTGCCTACGGTGGTTGGCCGATAGATAACCATCCCCCTGCAGGCTTCAATAATAATGGGGGCGAGCCCACCGTTTATCACAAGAGCCCCTCACCCTTCGGTATTCCTTATCGTTGCATCTACTCTGTCAATATCGATAATCTGCTCTTTGCAGGTCGCAATATCAGCGCTACCCATGCCGCAATGGCTGCCTCAAGAGTTATGGCAACCTGCGCCATCCTTGGTCAGGCTGCAGGCACTGCCGCTTCTATCGCAATAGATAAGAACGTATCTCCCCGTGGAGTGGGCGACTATATGGAGCTGCTTCAGCAGACCCTTATGGAGGATGACTGCTGGATCCCCGGCCACAGCCGTAATATAAGCGAGGCTTGTCTCTCGGCTACCCTCACTGCCGATTGCGACGATGCCGATAATCTCAGAAACGGTGTTGACCGCCCTACCGACGAGGGTGGAGACAATGGTTGCCGTGTATCCCTCGGCAGCGACATCACCTATACATTAAATAAAGCGACCTATGTTGACCGTGTTCGCATCGTCTTTGACAGCGACCTTGACCGTGCTACCGTCAAGGGTGGTATCCAGGCTGTTAGAGATTGCCCCACCATCTGCAACCGTCCTCTCAATATGAAACCCTTTGAGTTCCCGACCACCATGTGCGACTCTTTTGAGCTTGAGGTCGACGGCAAGGTTGTAGCATCGGTCAGTGGCAACCGTCAGAGGCTTGTTCGCATCCCTGTGAATGCTGAGGTCAGCAAAATAACTTTAAGACCTCTTGCAACTTGTGGAGATGAAACTGCTCACATTTTTTCTTTCGATTTTTAAGAAAGTCGCTTAATTATTTAAAACAATCTTTTGAAACACGGAGAAGGAAATTCTCCGTGTTTTTGGCTGTTTTGTTGGTTATAATTCTTGTCAAAATAAGCATATGTAGAAGTATTTTATGCAAGGCGCACAAAGGATCAAGTTGCGATTTTAAATAAATAAAAAACTTGCAAAAAAAGTGAAAAAAAGTGTTGACAAACGGAAATGGGTGTGGTAGTATAATCAGGCGCCCAACGAAAGGGGCACACACGAAGGACCTTGAAAATTAAACAACGAAAAGAAACGGACCCAAATTTTTTTGAGTAACTGACGGTCTAAAAAGACTGTCGGACAACATTTTTTGCTAACAGCAGTTAGCGTAAGATTTGAGCTATTAAGCTTCTAAAAATCGATTTGATGCGAAAGCTTCATATACAATTTTTTAGAGAGTTTGATCCTGGCTCAGGACGAACGCTGGCGGCGTGCCTAACACATGCAAGTCGAACGGAGTTTGTTTTTTAGATCCCTTCGGGGTGACGAAATTCAAACTTAGTGGCGGACGGGTGAGTAACGCGTGAGCAACCTGCCCTTCAGTGGGGGACAACAGTTGGAAACGACTGCTAATACCGCATGACGTACATCTGAGACATCTCTAATGTACCAAAGGATTTATTCGCTGAAGGATGGGCTCGCGTCCGATTAGATAGTTGGTGA
>JAZRMJ010000276.1:0-7040 GCA_045647445.1 Acutalibacteraceae bacterium
CTCCGATTTCGTCGGGGCAGGGTAGTGGGGTTGGAGCCGACAGAGCGGCTATCGAATCGGCTGAGCTTTGAGCGTCAAACAGTTCTTTTGCAAGGGGTGAGAGCTGGGCAATATCCTTGCCCCTTGTTATGATAGGCAGGCTTGGGTTTGCTGCAGCGAGTATCTCTCGACCTCGCTCGCTAAAGCCGAGCACGTTGATGTATTGTGGCTCTTTTGTGGCCAAATTTCGGTCAACGCCTATAAGCGATGATAAAAGAATTCGCCTTATTCGAGCGTGGGTGTAGCGTTTTGATTTAACTGCATCAGCCACCTGCTCAGCAGTGCCAAACTCTCGCACAGCTTTATAAATGCGATTTTCAAGCCCCTCGCTTATGTCAGGCAGATTGGCAATCTCCTCAAGCGACATAGAGCGAAGCCTTGCCATAACGGCAATATCAAGCTTGCCTATAATTAAAGGGCAAAGCCCCTTATCTATCTGCTCATTTAAAATCTCTATGGCATCCTTTGGCATAAACTCCGATGGATCGTCGCCGTTTATGAGCATAGCTCTTATAGCAGAAGCGCTGGCAAACTGCTCGGCAGTTACCACCTCATCGTGACCGACTCCCATGCGCTTTATAGCCATAATA
Organism: Acutalibacteraceae bacterium; assembly: GCA_045647445.1. Taxonomy (GTDB): domain Bacteria; phylum Bacillota; class Clostridia; order Oscillospirales; family Acutalibacteraceae; genus RGIG2206. The sequence continues at coordinate 630 of JAZRMJ010000276.1, forward strand.
TCAAGGTCGGCCTCTTGACGGTTGATTTCGTCAATATAGCAAACTGCGAGGGTATCGTTGGCGTTTTGAATCAAATTACCCTCAAAGCCGCATTGCTCGAGCGCCATCTGACGAGCTGCAGCAAACGAAATGCCGCTGCTCAAATTTTCTTTCATGCGCTCAATGACCTTCTCATCGTTAATGGCATCAGCCACCGTCTTGAGTCGCTTTGTGTTGCCACATTCTGAGCCAAACGCAAGGGTGTCAACACAGCCGAGCGCCTTAATAAGAGCAACAGCACCGTGAGCAAAACGCTGAGCAGTTGCCGCAGCAAAGGTAACGGGCAGCTCAATAACAAGGTCAACCCCATTGTTTAGCGCCATCTGAGTTCGGCTGTATTTGTCGCACACAGCAACGTCACCGCGCTGAACAAAACTACCACTCATAATTGCAACAACGTGGGTGCCACCCTCGGCACGCACCTGCTCAATCATATACTTATGACCGTTGTGAAACGGATTATATTCAGCAATAATTGCACAAATTTGCAAATAAGCACACCTCTTTAAGAGAATTACTGTCAAAATAACTATTGAAAAAAACTCAAATATGGTCTATTATAATATAGTTACAAAATATTCCACGCTTATTCTACTACAAAACAGCGCGGTATGCAATATTTTTTCGTATCATACGAAAGGACGGATGAATTATGAAAATCTTAGTTGTAAACGCAGGTAGCTCCTCACTCAAATACCAGCTCATCGATATGAACGGTGAAAAGGTAATGGCAAAGGGCAACTGCGACCGTATCACCACCAAAAATCAGGACGGCACCTTCGGTGGTCACATTAAGCACACTACTGCTGACGGCCGTAAGTATGAGGCCGATATACCCATGCCTACCCATGCAGAAGCATTCGATGCTTTCATGGCAGCAATGACCGGCGAAGAATATGGTGTTATCAAGTCTCTCGACGAGATTGATGCTGTAGGTCATCGTATCGTTCAGGGCGGTGCGATTTTCGATAAGTCTTGTCTCATCGACGAGCAGGTAATCAACGATATCGAAGAGCTCGGTGAGCTTGCTCCTCTCCACAATCCTCCTCACGTGCTCGGCATCCGTGCTTGCCGCAAGTGCTTTGGTGACGAGCTTCCCCAGGTAGCAGTTTTCGACACCTCTTTTCATGCAACCATGCCCGAGCAGAGCTATATGTTCGGCATCCCCATGAAGTATTACAGAGACTATAAGGTTCGTCGCTACGGCGCACACGGCACCTCTCACCGCTATGTCAGCGGCCGTGCTATCGAGCTTATGGGCGTTAAGCCTGAGGGCACCAAGGTTATCACCTGCCATCTCGGCAACGGCTGCTCAATCACTGCTGTTAAAGATGGCAAGTGCTTCGATACCAGCATGGGTCTTACTCCCCTCGATGGCTTTATGATGGGGACCCGTTCAGGTGCAGTTGACCCCTCAGCTATCCTCTATATCATGAAGAAGGATAACATCTCTCCCGACGAGATGTCTACCATCCTCAATAAGCAGTCAGGCGTTCTCGGTATCTCTGAGCTGACCAGCGACAACCGTGATATTGTTGAAGCAGCCAACAACGGTCACAAGGGCGCTAAGCTCGCAAAGGATATGCAGACCTACCAGATTATCAAGGTTATCGGCTCCTACGCAGCAGCAATGAACGGCTGTGACGCTATCGTATTCACCGGTGGTATCGGTGAAAACAACCCCGACCTCCGTCTCGATATCTGCAACAGCCTCGGCTACATGGGTGTTGAGATCGATAAGGAGCTCAACGAAAAGACCAACCGTGGCGTAGAGGGCGATGCTTCTACTGCTAACTCAAAGGTTCGCGTTTTCGTTATCCCCACCGAAGAAGAATTGGTTATTGCTCGCGATACCATGGCTATCGTAAACGGCTAATAATTAAAAATCAAACGCACGCTTCTTAACCGAGGCGTGCGTTTTTCTTATATTCAGAAGGGGATAGCCCCGTTTGTTGCCTAAAAATTCTGTTAAACGAGCGCACGTTGCCAAACCCACATTCAAGAGCAATTTCGGTAACGCTGCTACTGCTGCTAAGCATAAGCTTTTTCGCTTTTTCAAGTCTAAAGCTTGCAAGATAGGTCATAAAGCTCATACTTGTCAAATCCTTAAAAAGGTGAGCAAAATAATATTTAGAAAGCCTCATTTTAACTGCCACATCATCTAAAGTGATGGGCTGAGAATAGTTCTTTTCAATATAATTATTAACCTCGTTTATCAAATTTAAATGCCTTTCAGAGCTGACCGTAGTGTGCTCAAGCAGTCTTATAATATTCGATATCAGCATGTTTTTATAAGAGCGAATGGCAAATTCATAGCCGTTTTTTTGCTCGTAGTATTCACGGCTTATGCCATCAATTAACGGGCGAAACTCGTTATAAAATCGGTTATCGCTCCCAATTTTGCAATTAGCGAGTCGCAGACTGTCAAAACGAGTGTTTTCAACATAAGAAGATGGGCTGATTTTAAGTAGCGACAGCTTGTTGTGCTTAGATGCCTTAAAACTATGCACCTGACCCGGCATAATAAAGCAAATATCGTTTTTAATCAGCGTGTAGTCGACCATATCTACAACAATGTGAGCTGTACCCTCTAAAACTAAAACAACCTCAATCTCTTCATGGTAGTGAGCAAAATACTCAATTATCGAGTTGCCAAGCGAAATATAAGGAAAACTGCCACTTGGCTTATTTAATTTTTCAAGCTTTGCGCTGTCCATATCATCACCCTTATAAATTATATCAAAAAGGCTCTAAAAAAGCAATATCAGTCGCAAAAAAAGCATTCTTAGCATATTATTGCTGTTTTAATAATGCTAAAATCAAATTAAAATATATCTTGGAGGGAATCGCCATGAATAGAGAATATCACGTTTCAAAGCTTGGCTCCGACAAAAACGACGGTAGCCTTTTAAACCCCTTTTTAACCATATCCAAAGCTGCCTCTGTCGCAGAAGAGAGAGATACCGTCATCGTCCACGAGGGTGTCTATCGTGAGAGAGTTTGCCCCAAAAATAGTGGTAGGGGTGAGCTCCATCGCATCGTTTATACTGCTGCAGAAAATGAAAAGGTAGTCATTAAAGGCTCCGAGGTGGTCGACAACTGGGCTCCCTTTGAGGGCGATATATGGGTCGCCAAGGTCGACAATCGCATTTTTGGAGAATATAATCCCTATGAGCAAACCATAAGTGGAGATTGGTGCATCGACCCCATTGACCCCATGATACATACCGGTCAGGTCTATTTTAACGGCAACCCCCTTTACGAAAAGACCGATATGAATGATTTGACCGAGAGCAATACATGGCTGTGCAAGGTGCAGGATGATGTGACCGAGCTTTATGCAAACTTCGGTGGCAATACCCCCGATGGTAATCTGATTGAGATAAACGTGCGAATGGGTTGCTTTTATCCCGATATTGTCGGCATCAATTATATAACCGTTAGAGGTTTCGAGATGGCTCATGCTGCCTCACCATGGGCTCCACCTACTGCCGAACAGCCCGGCATGATTTGGACTCGCTGGAGCAAGGGCTGGATAATCGAAGATAATATTCTTCACGATGCTCGTTGCAGTGCAATAAGCCTCGGCAAAGAGATATCAACAGGCCATAACCACAGCACTCGTTATCATAGAAAGCCCGGCTACAGAACTCAGCTTGAATCGGTCTTTATGGCTCGACATATCGGATGGGATAAAGAGCGAATTGGCTCCCATATAGTCAGAAATAATGTGATTTTTGATTGTGGTCAAAACGGAGTTGTCGGTCACCTCGGTGGAGCGTTTTGTGAAATTTACGGCAACGAGATTTATAATATCGGCATTCGCCATGAATATATAGGCTGGGAAATTGCAGCCATTAAGCTTCACGCAGCAATCGATACCTATATTCACCACAACTGCCTCTATAACAGCGTCAGAGGTATATGGCTTGATTGGCAGGCTCAAGGCACCCGAGTTAGCTGTAACGCGTTTTTCGATAACGAGCTGGATCTCTATATTGAGGTAACTCACGGCCCCCACCTTATTGACAACAATATTCTTGCCTCAAAAGACAGCCTTCTCAACCACGCACAGGGTGGAGCCTACGTTCACAACATAATCAGTGGCTATGTTGAGAATAAAGCCGTACCCTACAGAGCGACCCCTTATCATCTGCCACACTCTACCGAAATACTCGGCACCTCTCGTATTTACGGCTTTGATGATCGCTTTTATCATAACGTTTTTGCAGGCACAGGCACCGTTAACTACGATGGCTGTCCCTCAGATTTCGAGAGCTTTCAGGCTAAGGTGCTAAAGAATATCGCAGAATCTACCAATATGGATATCGAGAGCTACTGCTTTGAAAAGCTTCCTGCCTATATCAACAATAACTGCTATTGTGGCACTGCCAAGGCTTATGACGGCGAAAAGGATAAAACCGTTTGTGCTAAGCCCTTCACCGTCAAGGTGACTAAAGAAAGTGACGGCTTTTATGCAACCATCGATTGCCCCGTTAACCCGTCAGCGCTCTCAACCGAGCTAATCGGCACCCATAATCTTGAATTGACCTATATGACCGAGCAGCTCTTTGAATCAGCTGACGGCACCCCCATAATTATCGACACCGACTACAACGGTTTAAAAAGAACTTCTGCTCCTACCTGTGGTCCCTTTGAGAATCTCAAAAAGGGAGCAAACACCATCAAAATTTGGTAACAAAAAGATCGTCTTGTGCTAAAAAACACAAGGCGATCTTTTTTATTGTTTATCAAAGGTGAGTTTGCCATCCTTGTGGCTGCAAACAATGCTGTCACCCGACTTGATTGTGCCGTCAAGAATCAGCTCGCTGAGCGCATCCTCAATGTTGCTTTGGATGGCTCTGCGCAAGGGCCTAGCACCATAAACGGGATCAAAGCCTGCCTTTGCAACAGCGCTCACTGCCTCGTCGCTAAACGAGATGATAATATCCATACCCTTAACCCGTTTTGCAAGCACCTTGAGCATGTTTTTGGCAATCTCGGCAATCTCGTCGGCACCGAGCTTTGAAAAGACGATAATATCGTCAATTCTATTTAAAAACTCAGGCTTAAAAGCTTTGCGAAGCTCTTTTAAAACCTGATGCTTAGAGTCACCCTCATGACCCGATGAGGTGGCAAATCCAACCGAAGCTCTGCTCTCGGTTATCAGCCTTGCACCAACGTTGCTGGTCATGATTATAACGGTGTTTTTAAAATTGATGTGTCGACCCTGAGAGTCGGTCAAAACGCCGTCTTCGAGAATTTGAAGCAGCATGTTAAATACGTCGGGGTGAGCCTTCTCAATCTCATCAAAGAGCACTACTGAATAAGGCTTTCTGCGCACCTTTTCGGTCAGCTGACCACCCTCATCGTAACCAACGTAACCGGGAGGGGAGCCTACAAGCCTTGATACCGTGTGTTTTTCCATGTATTCCGACATATCGAGCTTAATCATGGCGTTTTCATCGCCAAACATAGCTTCTGCAAGCGCACGGCATAGCTCGGTTTTACCCACACCGGTAGGGCCTAAAAAGATGAATGAGCCGATAGGTCTTTTAGGGTCTTTAAGACCTACTCTGCCTCTGCGAATAGCCTTTGCAACAGCAGTTACAGCCTCGTTTTGACCGACAACTCTCTCATGCAACACAGCCTCAAGCCGTAGCAGTCTCTGACCCTCTTCTTCGGTCAGCTGAGTTACGGGCACACTAGTCCAGCCTGATACAATATGTGCAATATCCTCTTCGCTCACTTCACCTAAAGCCTGCTCATTTTCATCCTGCCACTTAGAGCGAAGATTTTCAAGCTGCCCTTTAAGGTCACTTTCTTTGTCTCGGAGCTTAGCCGCAAGCTCAAAATCCTGAGAATTAACTGCCACCGTCTTTTCGTCAGACAGCTTTTTGATTTCTTCCTCAAGGTCTTTAATTTCGGTCGGGGGAGTTAGATTAAAAAGCCTTACTCTCGAGCAAGCCTCGTCAATCAGGTCAATAGCCTTATCAGGCAAATATCGGTCGCTGATGTAACGCGCCGACAACCTGACCGAAGCCTCAATAGCGCTGTCACTAATTCGCACCTTGTGATGTGCCTCATATCGGTCACGAAGCCCTTTAAGAATCAGAATGGCATCCTCCTCGTTAGGCTCCCCCACCGTTATAGGCTGAAAACGTCTCTCAAGCGCCGAATCCTTTTCAATATATTTGCGATATTCATCTAGAGTTGTCGCACCGATTAACTGCAATTCACCACGGGCGAGCTGAGGCTTCAGCATGTTTGCAGCATCGGTCGACCCTTCGGATGAACCTGCACCCACAAGTGAGTGTACCTCATCGATAAAGAGAATAACGTTACCGGCTTTTTTGTCCTCGTCAATAGCCG
>JAZRMJ010000277.1:0-2983 GCA_045647445.1 Acutalibacteraceae bacterium
GTTACCAATGTAGATGGCAAGATAACTCTCAGCGGCAACCTGGGTGGTCCCATCAATGAGTATTACATCACTGAGAGCACCGATACTGTTACTGTGCTCGATGTTGTTACCGGTGAGGCTGAAGGCTATACCGCTACCAACAAGGGTGATTTCGTTGTTTACTACGATTCAGCAGTAGAAGGCAACCTTTCTTTCGTTACGGTTGCTACCGGTGCTGAGTCTACCGGCGAGAATCCCGATGCCCCCGTTGTTAAGGGCGAAGACCTCGGTGGCAAGTGGGAGAACAAACCCCTTAATAAGGCCGACTGGGAAGGCGACATCACCGATACCAGCGCTCTCGAAGGTGGCACAGCTCCTACCTACGGTATCGACTTCAACGGTAACTTCTTCGATGTTAACGCATGGAAGGGCGGTCACCAGATCTGGACTAAGAAGGCATATAACCTTCAGGATCTTGAGAAGGGCTTTATGCTCAGCGCAACTCTGAGCTTCGCAAACGGCTATGCTAATTACGAAGGTGAGCATTGCTCAATCATGCTCGGCTCTAAGGGCGATGTTAACCTTGAGCTTCGCTTCAAGAATGATGCTAAAGATGGCAATAAAGATGTTACCAACACTGCATATCTTTTCTACAAGGGCGAAGAGATAGCATCTTACGATCTTGATACCGCTATCAACGGCACCTATGATATCAAGGTTGTTGATGGCAAGGTAACCGTTATCCGCAACTATAAGGATGAAGACGATAACGAGCTTTCAAAGACCCTTGAGTGGGTTCTCACCGATGGTTCTGTTTCTAAGGAAGTTGCTCTTGCCGATGCTAACTTCTACAATCAGAAGGTTGGTCTCCACGTAACCGGTAACTATCATCCTTCTGCTAGATACCTTACCAACGTTGTTCTTTCTGACCTCAGCGTTAACGAGGGCGGCAACAATGGTGGTAACGGTGGCAATGGTGGCAACGCACCCGACACCGGCGATGCAAGAACTCTTATTCCTGCACTCGCAGTTCTCGGTGGCGCACTCGCAGTTGCATTCGTAACTCTTCGCAAGAAGGTTTGCGCATAATCTAATTTAATAAAACGCCGAAGGCTAAACACCTTCGGCGTTTTTTTATATCAAAATTTAATCGCACGACTCAAATTTTGCAAAGCCCCACAAACGATTAAGGGTGCAGTGCTTTAAACTATCGGTTTTGAGCAGTGAATTTTTGAACGATTTTATAGGCGACTGACACAAAAACATAATAAATATAGTGCGTTTTGTGCAATATAACCATAAAATGCGTGCGTTTTTTGGTGGGCGTAAAGGATGGTTTTAGAAGTTTATTGGTTGACTTTGTTCATAATTTGTTTTAAAATTTATGTGTAAACGTGGTATATCATCCACGACGCAAAAAAATTTCAAAAGGAGAGAAAAAATAATGAAAAAACGCATTCTTTCATTATCAGTTGCAGTTTGTGTCATTCTTGCTACCCTCGTAGCAGTTATGATTCCCGCAAGCGCAGCAGATGTCGAAGTTCTCAACGATAACTTCACTGCTGAGTCGGCAGCTAACTGGACCGGCGATACCGCTAACTTCGGTGTAGATGGCTTCGCATGCGCATTTGCAAGCAGTGCAGCTACCATTACCTCTGTTACCGAGTATGAGCTCGGCAACAACTACACCATTTCCTTGACTGTCAAGATTGGTGAAAACTCCACCTCTGACTGGGGCAACGAAGTCAAGTTCAGCTATGGTGATTTTACCGTCATTCTTGACAACATGGTTAAAGACGTTATTCTCAAGAAGGGTGACGAAGAGCTCGGTTCCTACAACACCAACAAGGCTGAGTGGGCAGAAGCTAAAATCACCCTCTCTTATGCAGATGGCGTTGTAAAGGTTCTCGATGGTGATACTGCTATCATCGAGGCAAATGCTACCTCTGATGTTACCGAGTCTGCTATCACCGTAGTTAACGGTGAGATTTATCGTAACTCAAAGATCCTCAACATCACCGTAACTAAGGTAGAGTCTGCTGGGACTCCTGACGAGCCTGGTGAAGAGCCCGGCGAGAATCCCGACGCGCCTTATGTTTACGAGCCTAAAGAAGTAACCCTCGAGAAGGGCGAGGCTGTTGATGGCTGGCCCACCGTTAAGGTTCCCGAAGGTGTTACCCTTTATGTTGGCGACTCCATAAAATTCCCCAACCTTACCGTTTCTAAGGAAGCTCTTGATTCTGAGTATGATGTAACCATTAACGGCATCACTCATACCGGCAGCTGGGATGATAACTTCGACCCCAGAAGCGCAACCTTTACCTTCACCGAGGCTAAGGATTATTCCTTTAAGCTTCAGAGCAGCTATCTCAACGGCGGTGGCTACGGCTACTTTGCTATTGATGGTAAGAATAAATATGCTATCGAAGGTATGACTGTTCTTCCCGCTCCTACCGAAGATCCCGAAGGTGAAGAGCCTGGTGAAGAGCCTGGTGAAGAGCCTGGTGGAGAACCCGGTGAAGAGCCTGGTGAAGAACCCGGTGAAGAGCCCAGTGAGATTGTCTATGTTTACGAAGACATATTCCAGACTGCAACTGAAGGTGATTACTACTTCAAGAATCAGAAGGAATTCACCAAGACCTTTGAGGATATTGAATATACCAATAACTATCAGGTAAAGTTCAGAGTTTATACTGCATCAGATACAGAAAGCACCTCTACCGTTAAGTTGACCATCGACGGTTATACTATTGAGGTTTCTCAGACTGCTGATGGCACATCTGATTTGACTGTTAAGTATGGCGATCAGGTTGTTATTGAAAATTCAATTGATTGCCCTGCATGGAAGGCTATCAACTATGTTGTTACCAATGTAGATGGCAAGATAACTCTCAGCGGCAACCTGGGTGGTCCCATCAATGAGTATTACATCACTGAGAGCACCGATACTGTTACTGTGCTCGATGTTGTTACCGGTGAGGCTGAAGGCTATACCGCTACCAAC
>JAZRMJ010000278.1:0-6806 GCA_045647445.1 Acutalibacteraceae bacterium
TACAACAGGTTCCAAACAACCCTTTTATCTGCCAAACCAAGTTCATCGGCTATTTGTTGTTGCGTTTTCCCTTGCGATGTTAGCTCTTTGATGATTGGCAGAAGTTCACTTGCTTTTTCATATTTTCTAGGCATAACAAAACCTCCTATGATAGTGTTTAAATTCTACCATAGGAGGCTCTTTTTTTCTATTGTCCGTTTTTAACGGACTTGTTTACGTGATCTAACCTCTTTTTTTATCTTGCCAAGCTGCAAAAACAGATATATTATGCCACCTACAGAGCACTCGGCCACGCACCTGAGCATGGGTGATAAGCCTGACATTATAAGATGCACGCCGTATGCTCCACCCAGCGAGAGGGCTGTCAAAACCATCGGCCTAATCAGCCAATCGACGGCGTCGAACTTGACCTCTGCCACCGAGAGCAATCTCCAAACGCTTAGCATCGAGGTCAGGCTGTTGCTGATAATCATTATAAGCACAAAGCCGTGCATGCCCATGTTAGGCAGTAAAAACCAAATGAGCGCAATTCTTATGGTGCTGTCAACAATGTTATAGCGTAAACTGCTGATCTGCTGGTCAAGCCCGTTAAGGCAACCCGTAGCCACACTCTCAAGATACATAAGCGGTACCATCGGTGCGAGGGTTTTAATATAAAACCCCACCTCGCCCTGACCATAGAGGGATAGGCCTATATCATTCCCAAAAAGCATAAAAAGGCCGGCAACAATCATCGATGAGTTGAGGGTCATGCTAACGCATCGTCTTACCGAGCGAGATACCCTCTCACGGTCACCCGAAGCCGACGCACCCGATAGCTCGGGCACAAGCAGAGTCGATAGAGCCGTCAAAAAGGATGCAGGAAAAAAGAGAATAGGCATCGCCATACCCTTGAGGTCACCGTATTGCGAAAGGCTTAGCGCACGGTTGCTGCTGAATATTGTCAGGCGGTCGGGCACCATCAGGCTCTCAATTGTGCGAAGCGTGGTTGTCAGATACCTACCTGCCGTGATGGGCAGAGCAATATGAAGCAGTCGCTTCACAACCCCCACCATGTCCTTTTGCTTTTTAATTGGTCTGCCCCGACCCCGTCGGTCTATAATGTAGCCCACCCATGAGAATAGGCAGGATGAGGCTTCGGCAACCGTGTCACCAAACAGCACGGCACCACAAGAAAACTCAATGCCCTTATCACAGCTAGAGCCGATGATGAGCATTATAATACCCATTCGCACAAACTGTTCAAACAGCTGGGCGTTTGATGGGGTCAGCACCCGTCTTTGAGCCACAAAGTAACCCCTTATGCATGATGAAATGCCCATAAAGGGTAGCGAAAAGCAGAGAATTTTTAGGCTGATAGTGGCTCTCGCATCCTTAATCCAATATATTGCGATAGGCTCTGCAAGGGCAAAAATTGCTACGCTTGAAACTATTGATGCGATTATAGTTACCATCAGCGCGCGAGCCATTATGCGAGGGATGGCGTTTGATCGACCGCTATCTATTGCTTCGGTCACAAGCCGAGTCACAGCGGTGCAAATGCCCACCCCTGCGAAGGTTGAGGCGAGCATATAAACCGAAAATATCAGCTGATAAAGGCCCATACCCTCACTGCCGATTCGGTTTGCCATCCAAACTCGAAAAAGCATACCTGCAAGTCGCAAAAGAAGGGCTGTCAGGGTCAAAATAGCGGCGTTTTTAAAAAATCTGCCTGCCTTTATTTTCAATTTTTATCACCACTATAAGCGTTATAAAGAGCGGCTATAACGCTCCATGTAGCTCTGTCCACCCCACCGCTTGCTTGCACCCCATAAGCCTGCCTTATGATTTCCACGGCACGGGCAGTATCGTCACCGAAATAGTAAATACTCTCGATTTTGGGCAGGTTTTTAAAGGTAAAGCCCAGCTTTCTGAGCATAATATTAAGAACCACGGCAGAGTCGTCGCTGCTGCCATACTCGATAAACTCTTTATTTAAAGGGAATAACTCAACCCCCAGCGCAGGGGCGCTTTGTTTAGATAAAAATCGATAGGTGTCATTTATTGCGTTCAGCGTGAGCTCATCGGCCTCACCCGTCGGCTCAAAGCCAAAGATTTTTTGCAACTCTTTGACGGCAGAAATAGTCTCATCGCCATAAAATCCGTCTACGGCAATTTCTTCAACCGAATTATAGTATAGCGATAAAAATCTCAGCTGATTTTGTAGCCGTCTTATTGAATTCTCATTCATTTTATCACCTCAAATCATCATAGGCAGAAGCCAGCGCATCCCATGTGATGGAGCCGACCACTCCGTTTGGGGTAATGCCAAACTGACGCTGAAAGGCTCTCACGGCTGAGTCGGTGCCCTCGCCAAACACCCCGTCGGGGGTGACAGAGGGTATGGATGTGTAAACTCTTGAGAGAGCAGACAGCCACGTCTGAATGGTGGTCACAGCCTCACCCCTTGAGCCAAAACGAAGCACCCCACCGGGGTATATTGCGAGCCCTCTCTCACCGATGGGGTTTTGCTCGACAATACCCCTATAGGCTCTGTATATGGCGTTCCAGGTCGCTCGACCCACAATGCCGTCAGCCGTTAGATTAGAGATTTGCTGAAAGGCTTTAATTGCCGACTCGGTCGCATCGTCAAAGACACCCGATATTTCAACCGTCGGCACCTCATCGTAATACTGCGAGATGACCCTTAGATAATACTGAATTATTCTGACCTCGTTGCCCTCATCACCCGGTCTGATGACCCTCACATAGCTTTGAGGCACCTCACCAATGGCAACACCCTCAGAGTTGATCTCTGCAAGTCGCTTAACCGAGGAGTAGATATAGGCGATGCGATACCATGTAGCATTGCCCACAACCCCGTCATCATTAAGGCCAAAGACCTGCTGAAAGCGTTTGACCGATGCCGTGGTGCGAGAGCCGAATATTCCGTCAGGCTGAGCGATGGTTGGTATGCCGGGGTAGTTTCTCGCGATACGGTTTAGTCGCACCTGCATTAGCTGCACGTCGTTGCCAACATCCCCCTCACGCAGAGGAATGCCAGGATATGACGGGGTGTTAATCGCAACGGGTGCGCCCGAAACGATATCGATATCGTTGCCGTAAAAATATTGCAATATCTCATAAGGGGTGCGCCCCTCACGGGCGAGGGCAACCGTATCCCATTGCTTTAACCCGTCGCAGGTAACCTCTCTGCCGTCGCAGTAGGCAGCAAAAAGCGGCTCAACGTTGCCCTGACGGCGAATATAACTGTTAAAAATATCGTCAACTATCATTGAAATGTTGTCAAACACTGCCCTGCCCTCAACAAAGGATTGGTCGTAGGCAGTCGAATTGGTGATGTCAAAATCATAGCCCTGAGAGGGGTACCATTCGGTATAAATGCGATTGAGCGCAAATGATATTTGAGCATAAATGTTGGCTCTGATTGCGCTCTCAGGCCAGGTAGGGTATATCTCGCTCGAAGCAACATTCTTTATGTAGTCGGGGAAGGGAATGGTCACATTTCTCGCATTCGACGAGGGAATGCCAAGATGCACCGTTATAAATTCAGGAATGATAGGTGTGTCCGCCATTTAAAAGCCTCCTTTTTTATTAAAACGGTTCGGTGTTTTGAGCGATTATTAAACTGTCATCATTAAACTCAGGCAGTGGCACAAGTGATATGTTTTGCACGTTTGTAACCCCACCAAAGATGGGAATATTCTCACTGCGAAAGTCAAAATAACCCTCACGCTTAATTTCAAGATTATAGGTGTCAAAGGGTCGGTTGTTATCGGGGCTTTCCGATTCGGAGCGTGGCGCAGTCGCAAGAGATACGGTTCGGGTCTTGCCATCATCATCGGTTAGCATAACGGCTATAAGATCACCCTCTTTGCTCGTTATGGTAGCCAGCGCCCCTTCAATAGGCAGAGCGCTTTGAGCCGTCGATACCCTTATAGTCAAATATCCCTCGTCAGCCTCTCGCCCTGTCTCTATAGGAATATCTGACTCTAAAACGCTCTCGGGTAAAGGAGTGGGTGCTTCAATCGGCTGTGGCTCTGTAATCGGCTGTGGCTCTGCAATCGGCTCAGGGTTGATGGGGTCACTTTTATATTTCATAATTTCAGTTTTGTAGCGCTCAATCATCTTTTCAAAATCAGTAGCCATAAAAAATCAACTCACTTTTGGTTTTTGCTAATTTATATGCAATAGGATTCGATATTATCCGTTGACAGAGTTTTAAAGATTATATATACTTTTAAATATAGAGTTTCTTGAGGTGTTGTTTATGCAGTATATTGCAGAAAATCTAAACACAAAAATAACCAAAGAGTGCGATGTTTTGGTCGCAGGTGGTGGGGTTGCAGGCATCTCTGCTGCCCTTGCAGCTGCAAGGGGTGGAGCAAGGGTCATCCTTTGCGAGAGGGGCTTTATGCTGGGTGGTCTTGCTACGGCAGGCCTTGTTACCATGTATCTGCCTCTGTGCGACGGCATGGGGCGACAGGTATCTTTTGGAATTGCCGAGGAGTTACTGCTTCTTTCAATAACTGACGGCACCTGTGAGCAGTTTTTGCCCATCCATTGGTTATCAGATTATGATAAGACTGAGCGAGCAAAAAATGAGCGCTATATGGTGCAATATAACCCTCAGTTTTTCGCTTTGCTTGCCGAAAGAGAATTAATAAAAGCAGGGGTCGAGATACTCTACGGCACCCTCTGCTGTGATGCCAAGCTAAGTGAGCGACGGGTGACTGCCGTTATGTGCGAAAACAAGTCGGGTCGCTTTGCAATAATCCCCAAAAGCGTTATTGATTGCACGGGCGATGCCGATATCTGCCATTTAGCAGGGGTCGAAACTGCCAAATTCGGCAACGGCAATATTCTCGCTGCGTGGCATTATTCTCTCTCTGACAAGGAGGGGTATCGCCTTCGCACCCGTGGAGCGGCTGACATAACCGACAACATGAAGGGCAAGGTTAATTTCACAGCCGAAAAGCTCAATAACACCCGATATTCGGGTCTTGACGGTGATGAGCTCAGCCGTCAGGTCATCGAGTCGCATGAAGTTATTTTAAATGACGTTTTAAAGGCTCGAAAGAGCGATAAATCCTATGTGCCGGTTACCATGCCGACAGTGCCTCAGGTCAGAATGACCCGTCGCATTTGTGGATTATATACCCTCGATGAGAGCGAAATGCATACCCATTTTGACGATAGCATCGGCATGGTATCTGATTGGAGGCGAAACGGCCCCGTGTGGGAGGTGCCCTTTAGCTCTCTTTACGGTAAGGATGCTGCAAACCTTATCACTGCAGGTCGCAACGTATCGGTCACCGACGAATTGTGGGACGTAATGCGTGTTATACCATGCTGCGCTGTCACGGGTCAGGCAGCAGGCACTGCCGCCGCAATGAGCGATAATTTTGAAACTTTAGACATAAAAAAGCTACAAGCAAAGCTTGTAGCCGACGGCGTAGTCCTGCATGAGGACGATTTATAGATAAAGAAAAGCTCTCAATTCGGTTATCCGAATTGAGAGCTTTTCTTTATCTTTTTATAGTTTTTTCTGCAAAGGCGAGCCACTCATCGCAAATTTTGTCGATGGTCAGCATGTCGTTGAGCTTTGATGCATTATATGCGAAGCTTTTGCGAAGCTCAGCGTTAGATGCAAGCTCTTCCATGGCGTTTGCAAGACCCTCGGTGTCGTTGCATTCGACCAAAAGACCGTTTTGACCCTGCTCAATCAGGTCGGTAGCGCCCGAAACAGCGGTCGAAATGACGGGCAATCCAACGCACATTGCCTCAATAAGAGCGTTAGGCATGCCTTCGTAATCGCTCGAGAGCACAAACATCTCGGCATCCTTAATGGCATCGGGCACATTTTTGATGCTACCCGGTAGCTCAACCGAGTCGCCAAGCCCTAACTCGCTAATGCGCTTTTCGAGCTCGGGTCGGTAGTCGCCCTCACCGTATATGGTCAGGCGATAATCGGGGTGCTTTTCTGAAAATCTCAAAAAAGCATCGATTAGCATATCCTGATTTTTTTGGCGCACAAGCCGACCGACCGATACCATGCGCTTTGATTTTTGAGCATTAAGACCGATTTTTGCCGAGCTGCCCAAATCGATGGGGTTATAAATAACAGCGCTCTTATTTTTGATGCATTTGCCAAAATAACGCCTGTTTGCCTTAGTTTGAAGCACAATGCCGTCGGCAAAACGATAGAGAAAATCACGGGCGAAACGCACCACCTTATTGCCGGGAACGTGGCGTGGGTCGTTTCTGTCGGCAACAATGAGGGGAGTTTTGAGCCCAAAAAGCGACACAATCGACACCATGTTGAAGGGCGCAAGAAAAGAAATAACTACATCGTAATTTTCGTTTTTAACAAATTTGCGCTTAAACAAAAGGTGCGATAAAATGCCTTTTTCGCCAATTTCTGCCTCTTCGGCTATAACTTTAACTCGCTCATCGAGAGGGTACCAAATATCACGGTCGTAGTATAGTAACAGACCGACCTCGTGCCCACGCTCAGCCAAACGGCTTGCAAGCACCGACACAACTCGTTCACCACCACCATGACCCATTGCGCCTAAAGTAAATAATATTTTCATCAAAAAGTCAACTCTCTTAGGTGTAATAAACCTATTTTAGCATAGATTTAATGCACCGTCAACAGTTAACAAACGATGCTGTATATAGCGAGTGCGACTGATATTCCACCCGATAGCCACACAAAAAACCACAACCCCCTGCGACTTATGCGATACCTTTTTGACCTCTGAGAGATGGGTGGCTTGTCGAGCAAAGCGATGATGCTGTCT
>JAZRMJ010000279.1:0-2709 GCA_045647445.1 Acutalibacteraceae bacterium
ATTGATAACATTTTTTTGTCTATTTGCAGACGATTCACTAGCACGGATAACGTCGCACAGACGCTCAACCGCCTTGTCTAAATCGTCATTGACGATAATATAATCGTATTCTGCCGCACGGGGTATTTCGCGAAGAGCAGCATTAAGCCTTTTCTCAATTTGCTCTGAAGAATCGGTACCACGATTGTTAAGACGCTCTTTAAGAGTCTTAACCGACGGGGGCATTATAAAGACCGACACTGCCTCAGGCAAAGCACGGCGAATGCTTGCAGCACCGTTAACATCGACCTCGATGATTATGCCGTTGCCTGACTCGATAGCATCTATAACAGGCTTACGGGGGGTACCGTAGTAGTTGCCTAAATATTCGTTATATTCAAGAAAGTCGCCCTCATCAAGCCCCTTCTTGAATTCATCGACGGTTAAAAAACGATATTTTGAATCTTCATCTGCGCTACCTCTGCGCTCTCTTGTGACACAAGAAAGTGAAAAAGCCATTTTAGGATATCTTTTGCGCACAAGATTAAGGACGGTGTCTTTGCCGCTACCTGACGGACCGGATATTATTAAAACCAATCCTGGCTCATTCATCATATTCATCCTCCTCTAATCCTTCATCGGTATCGTTAAGTCGGTTAGCTACCGTTTCACACTGTAGATATGACAAAACGATGTGATCGCTATCGGTGATTATGACTGCGCGAGTGCGTCGGCCATGGGTAGCATCGATAAGATTGCCCCTCTCTTTTGCCTCTTGAACTATACGCTTTATGGGAGCCGATTCGGGTGATACAATAGCCACAATTCTCATATCGGAAACCATGTTACCAAAGCCTATGTTGATAAGTCTCACGCTAAAGTCATCTCCTTATTCAATATTTTGTATCTGCTCTCTGATTTTTTCGATTTCGGCCTTAATGTCGACAACGGTATGAGCAATCTCGACGTTTTGGCTCTTTGAGCCGATGGTGTTGGCCTCTCGGTTCATCTCTTGAATCAAGAAGTCGAGCTTTCTGCCGACTGCTGCTCCAGATGAGAGCATATCGCTCATCTGCTTGAAATGACTACGCAAACGGACGGTCTCTTCATCAACGGCAATCTTATCGGCAAACACGGCAGTTTCGGTCAAAAGACGCTGCTCATCGACCTGAGCTGTGCCGAGCAAATCACGCATCTTCTCTTCAAGTCGCTCACGATAGGCCTTGACGGTCTCGGGTGATTTGGATTCGATAAACTCAACGTGACCGATAATGGTCTTGGCTCTTTGCAAAATATCGTCTTTAAGTTTTTCGCCTTCAGCCACTCTCATCTCTAAAAACGCATCAACAGCCTTATCGGCTACACTAGAAACGTCAGCCCAGATTTGGTCTTCGTCAGCTTCGGCACGGGTGACGGTAAGTACGTCGGGGAATCTGGCAAGACTCGCTGCGCTGATATCGGAATTAACACCATATCGCTCGCCCATCTCTTTAAGGGCAGCGATATAGCCAGCAGCAAGAGGATGGTTAACCTCAACGTTAACACCCTCGGTGCTATGCGAAATGAAGGTCAAAAACATATCGACCTTGCCACGTGATATGCGCTGCTGACAAAGTTTTTTAAGCTTCTCTTCTAAAAAAGCAAGCTGACGTGGTGCACGTATAGAAAACTCGAAATAACGGTGATTGACGGAGCGAAGCTCAACAGTTACACTATACTGCTCAAAATCGCACTCTGCTCTGCCGTATCCGGTCATGCTCATTATCATTTTTAAACACACCTTTTAAAATTCTTATCCATTTATTTTACCAAAAAAACAACCGTTTTGTCAACCGTTAGGCCATATTATTTGAGATTTTGCCGTATTATTTTAAGCATACAACATAAATTCAACCCAAATCCACAAATTGCAAATGGTTTTAAACAAAAAAACTCTCTGATAATCCATTCAGAGAGTTAGTTTATTATAAGCCTTCGCAAAATTCATCTCTTAGCATAGAATACATAAGCATATCCTCGAAAACGCCGTTTTTGAATCGAGCCTTTCTCATAACGCCCTCTCGCACAAAGCCCAATTTTTCGTAAAGTCTGATTGCGCCAGCATTGCTCGAGATAACCAACAGCTCAACTCTATGCAAATTCATGTTGTAAAAAGCGTGGTGCAGCATTGATTTAATAGCAAAGGTACCCAAACCACGACCTCTGTTTTTAGCATCTCCAATCATGATATGAAGCTGACCCGACTGATTAAGCCGATCGATCGACATTAAGCTTATCAAGCCTAAAATCTCGTCGTTTTCTTCTTCACAGATTGCACAGCGAACGGAATTGCCACGCTTTTTCATATAACCTTCAAACCATTCTTTTTCGGTCGCAAGATTTATATAGCGAAACGGAGCACCTAGCAGCGATATCACCTCGGGGTCGTTACGCCAACCGTTGATAATCGGCAAATCCTTGCTTTCTAATTCTCTAAGTCTAAACATTCTATCACAGCCTTTATAACGGTTTGCATATCATCAGCGCTATAGCGCTGGTCACACGGTAGAGGTAAGATATTTTGAGCATAGTCGGTCTCGATGGCTCTCTCACATTGCAAAACGTTGGGCCAAATAGTTGCAACGTAAATCTTTTTTTGGGCTAAAGCCTTTTTGATCCCCATACCATTTTTGCAATAAAATGGGTACGCATAGGGGCCATAAGTCGGATCGTAGCCATGTCGTTCTGTGA
>JAZRMJ010000280.1:0-7659 GCA_045647445.1 Acutalibacteraceae bacterium
GTTGTCGTTATCTTTTTTATTTGGGTGGCAATTTGGACTGTTCTGCCACTGGTTTTGCGGTTAATTTTCGCTAAAAAACAAAATGATAACAAGTCTAATGAAACTGGGGATAGTGTGACAAAAGTGTGATTTTGAAAACACGATGACAAAAGCCCTTATTTCAAGCGGTTTTTCGGCGTAGTTTCAAGATGAGGCCCGACACGGCAAAGCATTTGAGGGTCTGCTCGCACGTTACTTCAAATAAAACAAACATTATAAGCAAAGGGAACAGATTTTTAGTCTGCTCCCTTTTTATATTTTGTTATATACAATCAAAAACCTATGACTACCATATTTTATTGGGGTCATCGGTTAACCCTAATATATAATCTACTGACACATTATAAAATTTCGCAAGTTTTATTACCGAGTCTATCGGAATCTGTCTTTGACCGTTTTCATATTGCGAATATGTGTTTTGTTTTACATTTAAAAGTTCTGCAATTTGCGATTGTTTTAAATCACGAGCTTTGTGAAATATCCCTTTAAAATTGCCATAAAGCCTCCTAAAAGCTAAAGAGCACGATGCCCAGAATTGCCGATATTAATATCATCAAAATGGGCGAAAACTCTTTGGCTTTAATGCGTTTATAAATTAAACCTATCGCTACGATAACTGCCATTATGACGGCCGATTTGCAGTCAAAGTTTAAATTGCCGCCCACCTTCACAAACCCGAAGATAACATTTAGCAGCATCGTTATGCCCGTTGCACCTATAAGGCCTATAAGCACGGGCTTTATGCCGCCGAGCACCGATTTCACGGGTCGGTATTTAGTAAGGTTATTAATAAAGGCTGCAATAATAAATATCACTATAAAGGATGGCAGCACCACACCCGTTGTAGCGCATAACGCTCCCATCGCTCCACCCTGAGAGGCTCCAACAAAGGTGGCAATGTTAACGGCAATCGGCCCGGGGGTTGACTCACTGACGGCGATAAAATTCATCAGACCATCCTCAGTCAGCCAGCCATTTGCAAGGCAGGTATCTTTAATAAGGGCTATCATACCGTAGCCACCACCGAATGAGAAGGCTCCAATCTTTAAAAAGGTTAAAAACAGCTCAAAATAAATGCTCATTTTTGCGCCCCCTTCTCTTTAATGAGGGTCACAACCCAGGTCGCAAGGCCGATAATAGCTCCCGCAAAAATAAAGAGTATCGACGAGAGACCCCACGCAAAGATTGAGGAGCAAAGCATTATGCAAAGGGTGACCACCATAACGGTTATGCTCAGAGGTGTTTTTTTGATTTTTTTAAAAATTTTAAAGGCGGCTGAGAGAATTAAATAAACAACGCAAACCTGTATGCCACGAAAAGCGTTGGCGATAATCTGATTCTCTAAGAAGGCATCAAAAAACAGGGATATTACATAAATAATACTAAAGGAGGGCACACAAATGCCGAGGGTTGAGGCAACCGCTCCCCAAAATTTTGATACCTTATAGCCGATAAAGGTTGCGGCGTTAACTGCAATAGGCCCCGGAGTTGACTCAGAGATGATGATGAGGTCTAAAAACTCATCATGGTCAATCCATTTTCTTTTGTCGACAAATTCTCTTTCAAAAAAAGCGAACATGACAAGTCCGCCGCCAAAGGCAAAAAAGCCGATTTTTAAGAAAGAAAAAAAGAGTGTTAATAGTTTTTTCATTTTGTTGCCTCTTAAAGATTAATTTATTTGAACATTATAGCATATTGGATTTAAAAATCAAATTAAATCGGGCAAAAGCCTTCTTTTATCAAGGAAGGGGGCACGATAGTGGTGGATTATGAGTTTGACTTTGATTTGGCTCAAAGCCACACCATCCGTAAAAGACTAATAAAATCATTGGCTAAAGGATGCATTGTGTCTTAAAAAGGCTTATTTGCGCGTTTTTGTTGCATAATAAGAAATTATGTGATAAAATCATTTATTATTTTATTGAAAAGAGATTTAAGATGGATCAAAAGACCAAACAACAGATTGAAAGGCGTCGCACCTTTGCTATTATCTCTCACCCCGACGCCGGTAAAACTACCCTGACCGAAAAACTCCTTCTTTACGGAGGCGCTATACAGACTGCCGGCTCGGTCAAGGGCAAGCAGAGCGATAAACATGCCGTTTCAGACTGGATGGAGCTCGAGAAACAGCGTGGTATTTCGGTCACCTCGTCGGTTATGCAGTTTGAGTATAACGGCTACTGCATCAACATTCTCGACACCCCCGGGCATCAGGATTTCTCTGAGGATACCTATCGCACCCTTATGGCAGCCGACAGCGCCGTTATGGTTATCGACGCTGCAAAGGGTATCGAGCCACAGACTCGCAAGCTCTTTAAGGTTTGCGCTATGCGTGGAATCCCGATTTTCACCTTTATCAACAAGCTCGACCATGAGGCTCGCGACCCCTTCGATTTGCTCGATGAGCTCGAGACCGAGTTTGGCATTGCCACCTACCCGATGAACTGGCCTATAAGCTGTGGCGTTACCTTTAAGGGTATTTATGACCGCAACCACCGTCAAGTGCTGACCTTTGATAACTTTCACGGCGGTCGCCAGCGACTCGAATCCATCATAATACCCATTGACGATAAAGAACAGCTTATTCAAAGAGTGGGCGAAGACCTTCTCGGGGAGCTTATTGACCAGACCGAGCTTCTCGACGGTGCAGGTGGAGATTTTGACCGTGAACTTGTGCGCAAGGGCAAGCTAAGCCCCGTGTTTTTCGGCTCTGCGCTTAACAACTTCGGTGTTGAGCAGTTTCTCGAGAGCTTTTTGGAGCTGACCAGCTCACCCCTGCCTCGCAAAAACGCCGATGGTGGTCAGGTTGACCCCTTTGATGACCATTTTTCTGCCTTCGTTTTCAAAATTCAGGCTAATATGAACAAGGCTCACAGAGACCGAATCACCTTTTTGCGTATCTGCTCGGGCAAATTCGAGCGTGGCAAGGAATATCACCACCTTCAGGGCGAAAAGAATTTGCGCCTTTCTCAGCCTCAGCAGATGATGGCTCAGGAGCGCGACATTATCGACGAAGCCTTTGCAGGCGACATTATAGGCGTATTCGACCCCGGCATTTTCTCTATCGGCGATACCGTCTGCGACCCTGCATCAAAGGTTCGCTTTTCGGGTATTCCGACCTTTGCGCCTGAGCATTTTGCCATCATCGAGCAGGTTGACTCAATGAAGCGCAAGCAGTTCGCAAAAGGCATGAATCAGATCGCTCAAGAGGGTGCAATTCAGATTTTCTTTTTACCCAACGGTGGTATGGAGAAGGTTATTGTGGGCGTTGTTGGTGTGCTCCAGTTTGACGTTTTAAAATTCCGTATGCAAAGCGAATACGGCGTTGAATATTTGAAGCAGGATATTCCCCACGAATATATACGCAGGGTTAACAACCCCGATTTTAACGCAAGCGACTACAACCTCGCCGGTGATACTCGCTGGGTTAAGGATGTTAAGGGCAACGACCTTTTGATATTTAACGGCATGTGGTCGGTGCAATGGGCGCTCGATAAAAACGAGGGCCTTGAGCTGAGCGAATTCAGTCAGGATATCGAAGAGGCTTAATTTTAAAATTAAAATTTTTGAGAATATTTTTAATCAAGACGGCGCACAATATTATCACCGCAATCAAAAAGGTGGTGAAAGGTAATGGATAACCGTCTGAATAACAATCAGAACAATTCTCAGAACAACGATCAGAACCGCTCTCAGAATAATTCTCAGAACAACAATTCTAAGAACAGCAATTCTCAGAATAAAAGCCAAAACAATTCCCAGAACAACAGATAATTTTTGTGCGGTAAAAAACGGAGATAGGGCATAAGCCTTGTCTCCGTTTTAATTCTAAATTGCTGGCAGTTGCAAATTGCTTTCTTGTGTTTTCTTAGACCTTGTGATATGCTTAAATTAGCCTTACTCTTGCAAAATATTTTGAGCAATGAGGGATAAAAATGAAAACGATAAGCATATTTTTGGCATCATCAATCGAAGAGTTTAAGTTTGAGCGGCTCGAACTGGGCGATTTTATAAGACAGCTTAACGATATTTACAGCCCCGAGCTTTACTTCAGGCTTCATCTTTGCGAGGATGAGAGCGACGCTATGAGCGCCCTTCGCAAGCAAGAGGAATATAATCGCATGATTCGCGAAAGCCAACTGTTTTTCGTTATCTTCTACACTAAGGTGGGGCAGTATACCGTCGAAGAGTTTAACGTTGCCCTTGAAGAATTTCGCAAAAAGAATTCGCCCAAAATCGTTACATATTTTAAAGCTCTTAAAGAGGGCGAAAACCCCACTGAGGATATTAAGCGCTTTATGAAGCGACTGGATGAGGAGCTGGGTCACTACTATAACCTTTTTTCATCGCTGGATACCGTTAAGCTGAGCATGGTGCTCGAAGTTGCGAGGGACAAGAGCCTGGGTCTAAACCTTGAGCTTAAAGATTCGGTGCTATCCTCAAACGGCAAAAACCTGCTAAGCTTTAACAAAATCCCCCTTTACTGCAACAACAAGGCGTTGCAGGCCCTTAAAGAGCGAAAGGCTCAGCTCGAAGATAATTTTGCGCTCCTTTCTGCCAAAGCCTCGAGCGATGAGGGAGCAAAAAACCAGCTTCGCGATGTTATAGGCGAGCTCAATCAGGTTGATGATGACATTCACAAAATCGAGATGAGCATTCTCGATTTGTCGTCGAATATTGTCGAATTCACCACCTTTGGCAAGCCTGTTACCACCCGCATTAAAGAAGCACTGCGTTGCTTTGAAAAGGGCGACTATGAGGGAGTTAAAGCCATTCTCGACAGCAAAGAGCGAGAGCTTCAGGCTGAGCGAGATGAGGAACTGAGCGACAAGCTAATTGAGCGCCATATTGCCTATATAGAAGAAAATATGCTTCTTATTAAAGCCCTCAAAGCCGAGGGTGTTAATAAGGATAGCGCTCAAAAAATCATTGAGCTTTATGAAAAAGCCGTTGCAAAGGCTGAAAAATTCGGTCTTAATAAAAAGTGCATGTTTGATTTTGCCTTGTTCCTTTGCGACCAAAACAAAATCTCAGAGGCAATAAAGGTTAACGAGCGGCTTCGCGCGCATTTTGACTTAGAGGGCAGAGCAGCAGATAACAGCTTAAGGCTCGCTCTTTTAAACAATTTAGCCAACCTCTACAGGCTCTCTAATCGCCACAAAGAAGCCGAAGGAATTCTTCTTCAAACCTTAGAACTTCGAAGGCAGCTTGCTAAAGCTAACCCCGACACCCATGAGCCATCAATTGCTATAATCTGCAACAATTTGGGCCTTATTTATGCCGATTTGAACTGTCATGAGGAAGCTGAAAATTATTATCTTGAGTCGCTTAAAATCCGTCGCCCTCTTGCAAAAAAGAATCCCAAAAAATATGAACCCAGCCTTGCTAACAGTTGCATCGATTTAGCCAATCTTTATAAAAAACAAAATCGCTATGAGGATGCTCAAAGTTTTTACTCTGAGGCGCTTGAGATTTATCGCTCACTTGCAAAAAACAATTCTGAATTTGAGTCTCGCGTTGCACTGGTCTGCAATAATTTGGGCCTTATTAATGCCAATTTGAACCGACTCAATGTTGCCGAAAAGTTTTATCTTGAATCGCTCGAAATCCGTAGCCGATTTGCTAAAAAGAACCCTGATAAGTTCGAGCTTTCTCTTGCATCTACCTGCAACAATCTGGCAAATCTTTATCGACAGACCAATCGCCCCAATGATGCCGAAACGCTTTATCTCGAATCGCTCGAAATCCGTCGGCGCCTTGCCAATGCCAATCCCTCTGCTTTTGAGCCCGATTTTGCAAAAACCTGCTATTGCCTCGCAATTCTTTACAGAAACCTCAATCGCACCGATGAGTCAGAGAAACTATATCTTGAGGCGCTCAAAATCCGTCGCAAATTTGCAAAATTAAACCCCGACGCCTTTTCATCATCGGTTGCATCAACCTGCAACAGCCTTGCAAATCTTTATAAAAATCTCGAGCGCTATGATGATGCCGAAGCTCTTTACCTTGAAGCGATATCGCTTTATCGCAGATTAGCAGAGAAGAACCCCGATGCATTTACTTATGAGGTTGGCGTTGATTGCCGCAATTTAGCCATTCTCTATAGAATCACCGGTCGCTCCAACGAGGCTGAACCCCTTTTTATCGAATCGCTCGAGATTTATCGCTCCCTTGCAAAAATCAACCCTCAAACCTATCAGCCCGACGTGGCAAGCGCTTGCAACAGCCTCGCAATTCTTTATAAAAACACTGGCCGACTTGACGATGCCGAGAAGCTTTTTCTTGAGGCGCTTGAAATCCGTAGCCGATTTGCAGAGGCTAATTTCGACAAATTCGGCTCTGATGTTGCCGACGTTTATTATAACTTAGGCCTTCTCTCTAAAAAGCGTAATAATTTGGCACAAGCTGAAACCTATTATAATGATGCGCTCGAGATTTATCGCTCCCTTGCAAAAACTAACCCAAAAGTCTATGAGCCCAATGCTGCAGATGCCTGCGAGAGCTTAGCGATAGTTTATAAAAATCTTAATCAGCCCGAAAAAGCAAATAAATTCTCTGCCGAAGCGCTCGAGATTGCAACAAAATATAAAGAGGTTAATAAGCTGTGCCAAAATATCTTTAACCGATTGAACAAATAAAAAAGCACCCGAAGAAGTGAATGCTGCTTCTTCGGGTAGTTTTTTATTGCATAGAATAGGCAAAGGATAGGCCGTCGATAGCCTTTTGGTCAATGCCGTAGCACATCATTGTGAACTCAGAGCTGTCAATTTCTCCGCCCTCTGCCATGTTATCTATATAAGCATCAACGGCGACATAGGGGAGATTATTTTTATCTGCTACTGCTTTAAACCCCTTAAACCCATATTTTTCGTAAAAGCCTATAAGGGATGGCTCGGCAGGTCTTAAAATGAGCGCTTCGCCCTCGTTTTTGACCCTCTCGAGCAGTTTGCCCATAAGCCCCTTGCCACGATAATCTATATCGGTCGCTGCAGCATAGATATAGCGCGCAGGCACCCTTTTATCTTCAAACACAATCTCGCAGGGAAGAGCAAAGAGCATCGATACCACCTTATTGCCCACTAAAAGGGTGTGGCAATAATCAAAACAGCCGTCAAACAAGGCATCGTCAAAGCCCTCGCTGACACCGAAGGCAGCATTATATAGGGCTCTCGCCTCATCTTTTTTGCTCAAGCTCGTTCACCTCGACTTGCAATAAAACTTTTTAAGAAGCCTTGTCGGGCGATAAGACATTTTTGCCCTTTTAAGACCCTCGTGACCCATATCATCCTCACGGTTAATGAGGGTGAACTGCTCAGGTATGCTCCTTGCAAACTCACGGTTAATAACGGCATATGCACCCGAGAAGTCAGCGAGCGCCTTTTCGATATGCACATTAAATGCATGGTCATTTATAGCCGAGCCGAAGGTATAAGCTACTGCCTCATTGCCGACAAAAACAGCACCGCCATAAACCTCGAGCAGGTCGAGATTATCAAAGAGCATCCTAACGCCATCTCTTTCGGCCAACATAAACTCATCCATTCGGTCGGCGTTTTCGGCATACCAGCGCTCTGCACAGCGCATAACCTCGCCCTTGTTTTGGTCGCAGATAGGCTCATA
>JAZRMJ010000281.1:0-1498 GCA_045647445.1 Acutalibacteraceae bacterium
CCCGTTTTTGCAGATATTGATGCTGATACGGGACTTATTGATGTTGAATCGGTAGAAAAAGCTATTACTGATAAAACAAAGGCTATTTTGCCCGTTCATTATGCAGGTCAGGCTTGTAATATGAATGAGCTTGAGAGAATTGCAAAAGAGCATTCTCTGATTATTGTTGAAGATGCTGCTCATGCTTTAGGCACGTCATATAATAATGCGCCCATAGGCTCAGCAGGTAACCCTACTGCATTCAGCTTTTATGTTACTAAAAATCTTGCTACCGGTGAAGGTGGTATGCTAACTACTAATGATGACCAATTCGCCGAATTAGCTCGCAAACTCACCTTGCATGGCATGAATCGTGATGCTTGGAATCGCTACGGCAGTCACGGCTCATGGTATTATGAGGTTGATGAATGTGGATTTAAGTTTAATATGCCTGATATTCTTGCTGCAATTGGCTTATCACAGCTTGATTGGTTTGAGAAGATGCAGAGTATTCGCGTAGAATATGCTAATTACTACAGAGAGCGATTAGTTAATGTTAAGGGTATAGAATTGCTTAAAAATGCACCCCTTAGCACTAACTCTGAGCATCTGTTTGTTATAAAGATTACTGATGAGCTTTCAATCAATCGTGATAGATTTATTGAGCTTTTGGGCGAGTATAAAATTGGCACGAGTGTACACTTTATACCCGTTCATCTTCATCCGTATTATAAGCGCACTCTTGGTACCAAAGATGGTTGCTTCCCTAATTGTGAGAGATTCTTTAATCAGATTGTTTCTATCCCACTATATCCATCTATGACATTTGAGGATGTGAAGTATGTCGCCGACTCAGTATGCGAAATTGCCACAAAATATTCAAAGTGAAGTCATCTTTGAATGTGCAAAAGAATTAGAAAATAAGCGATTTACGCTGTTTGTTAAGAGAGTGTTTGATCTGGTTGTTTCTTTGATCTTGACCATTGTTCTATCGCCTCTGCTGCTGTTTTGTGTTATTGCAGTTGCTGTTGGGCGAGACGGTCCTGTTCTTTTCAAACAGAAACGAATAGGAAGATATGGTGAGGAGTTTGAGATTTTAAAATTCCGCACTATGACCCATAATGCTTCAGGTAGCGCAATCACAGTCGATAACGATAACAGAATAACTAAAGCAGGCAGTTTTATGAGAAAGCTAAGACTCGATGAATTGCCTCAATTGTTTAATGTTATTCGTGGCGATATGAGCCTTGTTGGCCCTCGCCCTGAGGTTAAGGTGTATGTTGACCAATATAAGCCTGATTGGAGAGCTACACTGCTTGTCAGACCGGGTGTAACCTGTCGCTCCTCAATCTATTTTGCCGATGAAGCAACCATGATGAAGGACACAGAAGACACCGAGAAGTTTTATGTTGATATTATTTTGCCTGAAAAATGCAGAATAAATATAGATTATGTAAAAGGCGTTTCTCTTATTGAAGATATAAAAACAATGTTTGCAACAGTTAAAAAGGTGCTATAA
>JAZRMJ010000282.1:0-6872 GCA_045647445.1 Acutalibacteraceae bacterium
GAGCCCGACGAGCTACCAACTGCTCTACCCCGCGATATATGGTGCGCACTTCAGCGCAAGAGGTATTATACTACACCTCTTTTCTAAATGCAAGCATTTTTTAAAAAAACTTATAAAAAATTAAATTCTGCTTTTTTCTGAGCCTCATACCGTAATTATATCCGGTTTTGAGGCCAAATATACCAACTTACAAGAATAAACGCCAAAAACACCTCTAAATCCTGCAAACCAACGGCTTTATTTGGCTGAAAGTGATTGACAAAACGCTCTATTCATTATAAAATATGTATTTGTCAAATTGTATTTTCTTATCCGAAAGGGGTTTATATCATGCAAAGACAACTCGATAAGGTATATGACTCTGCCAAGGTTGAGGACAGGCTGTATAAATTCTGGGTCGATGGTGGATTTTTTCACGCTGAGGCCGACCCTGAAAAAGAGCCGTATACTATCGTTATACCACCTCCCAACATCACCGGCCAGCTTCACATGGGTCACGCCCTTGATGAAACTCTGCAAGACATACTCATTCGTTTCCGTCGCATGCAGGGCAGAGCTACCCTTTGGCTCCCAGGTACCGACCATGCATCTATTGCTACCGAAGCAAAGATAGTTGCTGCAATGGCCGAAGAGGGGCTTACTAAAGAGGATTTGGGTCGCGAAGGCTTCCTCATTCGCGCATGGGATTGGAAGCGCAAATACGGTGGCAGAATAGTTGAGCAGCTCAAAAAGCTCGGCTCTTCCTGCGACTGGGATAGAGAGAGATTTACCCTCGATGAGGGCTGCAACAAGGCTGTCAACGAGGTGTTCATCCGTCTTTATGAAAAGGGACTTATCTATCGTGGTGAGCGTATAATCAACTGGTGTCCGACCTGCCTTACTTCTATCTCTGACGCAGAGGTTGAATACGAAGAAAGCGACGGATTCTTCTGGCACCTTCGTTATCCCGTTACCGACGGTAGCGGTTATATCGAGCTTGCTACCACCCGTCCCGAGACTCTGCTGGGCGACACTGCTGTTGCCGTTCACCCCGATGACGAGCGCTACAAATCACTTATCGGCAAGACTGTTACCCTGCCTCTCGTAGGCCGTGAGATTCCTGTCGTAGCCGACGAATACGTTGAGATGGATTTTGGTACAGGTGTTGTTAAGATCACCCCTGCCCACGACCCCAACGACTTTGAGGTTGGCCTTCGCCACTCACTCGAGGTTATCAACGTCATGACCGACGATGCCCACATCAACGAGCTTGGTGGCAAATACGTTGGTATGGATAGATACGAGGCTCGCAAAGCCATTGTTGCCGACCTTGAAGAGGGTGGATTCCTTGTTAAGGTTGAGCCCATGAAACACAACGTTGGTCATTGCTATCGCTGCCACTCCACCGTTGAGCCCAGAGTTTCAAAGCAGTGGTTTGTAAAGATGGCTCCTCTCGCAGGCCCTGCTATCGATGCTGTTAAAAACGGCGATATCAAGTTTGTTCCCGAGCGTTTCAATAAAACCTATTTCAACTGGATGGAGAATATCCGTGACTGGTGTATCTCTCGTCAGCTTTGGTGGGGTCATCGCATTCCTGCCTACTACTGCGCTGATTGTGGCGAGGTAGTTGTAGCAACCGACGCACCTGATAAGTGCTCAAAGTGTGGCTGCACCACCTTTAACCGTGATGAGGATACCCTCGATACTTGGTTCTCATCTGCCCTTTGGCCCTTCTCAACCCTCGGTTGGCCTGATGAGGATGCTGAAGACCTTAAATATTTCTATCCCACAAACACCCTTGTTACCGGTTATGATATCATCTTCTTCTGGGTTGCTCGCATGATATTCTCTGGTCTTGAGTATACGGGCAAGGCTCCCTTTGATACCGTTCTTATCCACGGTATCGTTCGTGACGCTCAGGGTCGCAAGATGTCAAAATCACTCGGCAACGGTATCGACCCTCTGGTCGAAATTGAAAAGTTTGGTGCCGACGCTCTGCGCTTTACCCTTGCTACCGGCAACAGCCCAGGCAACGATATGCGCTACGTCCCTGAGAGAGTAGAGGCTTCTCGCAACTTTGCTAACAAGCTGTGGAATGCTGCCCGCTTTATCCTCATGAATCTGCCCGATGATGAGCCTGCTGCCCATCTGCCCGAAACCCTCTCTATGGAGGATAAGTGGGTGCTCGGTCAGTATAATCGCCTCGTGGCTGAGGTTACCGATAATCTCGATAAGTTTGAAATCGGTATGGCTGTTCAAAAGCTCTACGATTTCATTTGGGATATCTTCTGCGATTGGTATATTGAGCTTTGCAAGGTTCGTCTTAACAGTGGCGATGCCAATGCAGCAGCTGCTGCAAGAGCAGTTCTTGTCTATGTTATGACAGGAGTTTTAAAACTCCTTCACCCCTTCATGCCCTTTATCACCGAAGAGATTTGGCAGACTCTGCCCCATGACGGCGAAAGCATCATGATTTCAGAGTGGCCCACCTTCCGTGAGGATCTTGTGTTTGATGAGGATGAGCGTGAGTTTGGCAGAATTATGGATGCTATCCGTGCAGTTCGTAATCGTCGCGCAGAAATGAATGTTCCCCCTTCAAAGAAGGCTAACGTTTATATTGATACCGTTTATGGTGATACCTTCCGTAAGGGTGCAGTCTTCTTTGAGCGTCTTGCTTTTGCCGCTTCTACCGAGGTTGGCGAAAACATGATGGTAGAGAATGCAGTATCCATCGTTACTGTTGATGCCAAGATTTATATTCCCCTTGGCGAACTTGTTGACCTTGACGCTGAGCGTGCCCGTCTCCAAAAAGAGCGTGAGGCAGTGCTCAAGGATATTGCATTTGTTGAGAATAAGCTCAACAACCCTGCCTTTGTTGAGAAGGCACCCGAAAAGGTAGTCAGCGCTCAGCGTGAGCAGCTTGCTCGTCATCAAGAGAAGCTTGCCATGATTGACGAGCGCATCTCAGCACTTGACTGATTAGCGGAGGAAATATGAATTACACCGAAGCCGTAGCGTATGTTCATTCACGGCGGAGGTTTAGCTCCACCCCGGGGCTTGAAAGAATAAAGCGCATCACTGAGCTTTGTGGCGACCCACAGCGAGGTATGCGCTTTATCCACATAGCAGGCACCAACGGTAAGGGCTCAACCTCTACCATGATAAGCAACATTTTGACCTGCGCAGGGTATCGCACGGGGCTTAGTACCTCGCCCTATATAACCGACTTCAGAGAGCGTTTCAGAATCGATGGCAAACTAATCGATGAGACTGAGTTTGCTGCCATTATGACTGATTTAAAGCCTCTTATTGAGCAACTTGATAAAGAAGGTGCAGAGGTCAACGAGTTTGAGGTTATAGTTGCAGTTTCGCTTATATGGTTTAAAAAACGCGAGTGCGACTATGTTGTGCTTGAGGTCGGCCTCGGTGGCCGATTTGATGCAACCAACGTTATCGACTGCCCTGAATGCGCGGTTATAACCCATATTGACCTTGACCACACCGATTATCTGGGTGACACAGTCGAAAAAATTGCGACCGAAAAATGTGGTATCATAAAGGATGGTTGCCACGTAGTTGCCTATCCTACCCAATATGACGGTGCAATGGAGGTTATCAAAACCACCTGCGAGCAGAGAAGGTGCAACCTCACTATTCCGACCATTCCCGATGCCAAATGCGATTTGAGCGGCTGCCGATTTAGCTACAATGGGGCTGAATATTTCACGCCCCTTGTTGGTCAGCATCAGGCTAAAAACGCTGTAACTGCCATAGAGCTTGCTCGCTCAATCGGTATCGATCGGCAGTGTATTGCCGAAGGTCTTAAAAAAGCAAAAATTGAAGCAAGGGTCGAAGTTATCTCAAGCGACCCCGTCATCATCCTTGACGGAGCCCACAACCCCGACGGTATGAGCGCTCTGCGCTTGGTGCTCGATAGCTTCTCAGATAAAAAGCCCGTAGCAATAATCGGCATGCTGAAGGATAAGGATTGCCTCGAAGCATTGAAAATGATTGCCCCCGCTCTTGATACCATCATCACCGTCGGTGTCAATAATCCACGCAGTCAAACAGCCCTCGAATTAAAAGCAGTAGCTGACCAATGTCACGAAAAGGTAGAGGCTTCTGACAGCCTTGAGTATGCGCTCAGCCTTGCAAACAGCATAAAAGGGGAGCGACCGCTGGTTATTTGTGGCTCGCTCTATCTTGCAGGTGAGATGCGACCTATATTGCTAAAGGGCGACTGAATATGCGCCAAATCGACGGCAAAATTCTCAAGATATAGCAAAAGATATCCTGTATTATTAATGCAGGGTATCTTTTTTTATTTTGAAAGGGTTGATACAAATGTCGGTCAAAATAGAGCAAGAGGGGGACAAGCTCATAGCCTATCTTGAGGGCGAGCTTGACCATCACGCAGCAGCGCCGATAAGAGAGCAAATTGATAGCGAGATAAGGCGCACATCACCCAAAAAGGTGATAATAGATTTTGCGCAGCTTTCATTTATGGATTCATCGGGCATAGGTCTCGTAATGGGGCGTTATAAGCTAACAAGTGAGATAGGTGCATCGCTTGTGGTGCGCAATATTTCGTCGCAAATTTATAAGGTTATGAGGCTGTCGGGTATTGACCGAATAGCTGTCATTCAGCTTGCAAATAAAGGGAGGGAAAACTCATGAAACCAATTAACGAAATGAAGCTCACAATGCCATCGGTGTCAGCTAACGAAGCCTTTGCGAGGGTGTCGGTCGGCTCCTTTGTGGCCCAGCTTGACCCAACTGTGGATGAGCTTGCCGATATTAAAACAGCCGTTAGTGAGGCAGTTACCAACTGCGCTGTTCACGCCTATGCCGATTCAATCGGAAATATCTACATAACAGCTGCGCTCTATCCCGACCGAATGGTGCGCATCAAAATTCGAGATACAGGCTGTGGAATAGAAGATGTCGAAACGGCAATGCAGCCCATGTGGTCGTCGGTCGGTGGTGAGAGAGCAGGTCTCGGCTTTGCTGTTATGCAATCCTTCACTGATGCCGTCAAGGTTCGCTCTCAAAAAGGCAAGGGCACGGTAGTGACCATGACCAAACGGTTAAAGCAACGCACCCTCAGATGAAGGCTTTATCACGTAATCAACTTGTAGCTGAAAATATCGGACTTGTTCATTCCTGCTGTAAGCGATTTAAGGGTAGGGGCATAGAATATGACGACCTCTTTCAAACAGGTTGTCTCGGGCTTATAAGAGCGGCTGAGGGGTTTGATAGCGAGAGAGGAATTATGTTTTCGACCTATGCCTTTCCTGCCATCATGGGCGAAATCAAAAGGCTCTTTCGTGATGGTGGAGCAATTAAGGTTAGTCGGTCGTTAAAGGAGCTTTCAATGCGATGCGCAAGGGAGCAAGAGAGATTATTTCAAAAATTAGGCTATATGCCAAGCGTGAGTGAGCTTGCTCAAAATTTGGGAGAGTCTCCGGAGCAGATAGCAGAGGCGCTTTGCGCATCTCAGCCTGTTATATCGCTTACTATCGAGGATGATGGAGTCGGTGGGGAATATGATCTGCCGAGTGAGGATAGCACAGATAACCTGTGCGAGAGGATGTCGCTCACTCAGGCGATAAACAGACTTTGTGACCGAGATAGAAAAATGATAGAGCTGCGCTATTTTTCTGGTCTGACTCAGACCGAAACGGCAAAGAGACTAAACATGTCTCAGGTGCAGGTGTCAAGGCGCGAGAAGGCAGTGGTTGCACTAATAAGAGAACAGTTAAAAGATATCTAAAAATATTTAAATAAAAAGATAAAAAAACTGTTGACAATGTGAGAGGCTTGTATTATAATAACATGGTCGCACGATGTGTGGCTAATATGGCGGTATAGCTCAGTTGGCTAGAGCATTCGGTTCATACCCGAAGTGTCGTTGGTTCAAATCCGACTACCGCTACCATACGGCCCGTTGGTCAAGCGGTTAAGACACCGCCCTTTCACGGCGGTAACATGGGTTCGATTCCCGTACGGGTCACCATCTCGACGCCCTTCATGTGACCATCACGAAGGGCGTCGGGTCGTGCTATGGTGGGTATGGCGCAGTTGGCTAGCGCGCCAGATTGTGGCTCTGGAGGCCGAGGGTTCGAGTCCCTTTACCCACCCCATTTAAAAGTGAGGCACGCAAATTCTTATGTTTGCGTGCCATTATTGTACATAGAGGTGTCGCCAAGCGGTAAGGCACGGGATTTTGATTCCCGCATTCGTAGGTTCAAATCCTGCCACCTCTGCCAGCAACAGAGCATTGCCAAAGGGCGGTGCTCTGTTTGATTTTATCTTAAATTAAAAAAGTATTGACTCTCACGCTACGTCATGGTTTATATTATGTCTTGTGAGGTGATAATTTTGAAAATGCAGATCAAGGAGTTTGCTCGGTTTACGGGTGTTAGTGTGCGCACACTTCATTATTACGATCAAATAGGGCTGTTAACACCTGCCTACATTAACGAGCCTACAGGCTACCGTTATTACGATGAAGAATCTGGTCTTCTTCGTGAAGCTCGAGCAAATACTTGGTCTCTTCAAAAGAAAGATTGTAGCATTTAAACTTTCCTTCATTCAGACCGACATCATACTGCTGTTGTCTAACAACAATAACGGCAAACTATTCATATCACTCATAAACGAACCTCCCATATAATGAATTTATATCTATATCCTAGATATATTTTTAATATACATTAAATGCAATAACTTTCAGTGAAGTTAAAAATTGACAATTCTTTAACAAAAAAACATCGATTGATAAAGCATCGCATTTGTAAGCACAAATGCAGTTGGGGGCTAATCCCACTGACAACAAAAGAAGAGAAGACTTGTTCATTAGAACGAGTCTTCTCTTCTTTTGTTGTCCCAAT
>JAZRMJ010000283.1:0-2640 GCA_045647445.1 Acutalibacteraceae bacterium
TTGAAAGATTTTTTGGCTTATCTGTCTGTATTATAGCATAAATCAATGGTATTTGCAAATAAGTCATAAGTGATGCGACTTCGCCGTGATGCGATGCTTTCCTTCGCACGTCGCAGGCGTGCATCACAGACGCAGTCTGCATCACGCACGAAGTGCGCATATCGTTCAGAAAGAAACGTATCACTCAACAAAGAAACATCTTTTGTCTTGGTAGACAAAAGAGGTTCTTTCGTGGCCCGCCCGGAGGGATTCGAACCCCCGGCCCCCAGAATCGGAATCTGATGCGATATCCAGCTTCGCTACGGGCGGATAATATTAATAACATTGGCATTATATCATCTCAAACAAACTATGTAAAGAATAATTTGATGAAAAAAGGTGCGTTAAAACGCACCTTTATTTTTCTGATTTTAAAGTAACTTCAGTAGTTTCGTCATAATCGGGTAACTTAACCAAAATGCGCTCATCAATAGAGGTGGGGATGTTTTTGCCAACGTAATCTCCACGAATAGGGAGCTCTCTATGACCTCTGTCTATAAGCACTGCGAGCTGAATTTTTGCTGGTCTGCCTAATTTGATAATGGCATCCATTGCTGCTCTTGTGGTTCGACCTGTAAATATAACATCATCAGTTAAAACAACGGTTTTGCCAACAATATTGAAGGGTATTTCGGTACCGTTTTCGTTTATATTAACATTTTGATGTTCAAGATCATCTCGGTGCAATGATATATCAAGTTTGCCGGTTAGGGGGCGTTTGCCACTAAACAGCTCTATTTTATCAGCTAGCATGTTGGCAAGCGATACGCCTCTGCGTAGCACGCCTATCAGGCATACATTGTTTAAATCTTCGTTACACTCGATTATTTGATGGGCTAATCTTGCAACAGTTCGCTCTATTGCACTACTATCCATCAAAACCTTTTCATATATCATATAAGCCTCTTAATTAGTCAATTTTAATTACTGAGCTATTAATCAAATCATCTTCTGTGATGTTGGTGTTGATTGTGAAGCCATTGGTTGGTTTAATGTAACTTTTTGCACTGTTTAGTGAGCGAGTGATAGAATCAAGCTTTTGATCAAAATCACTAAGCATGGTTTCGAGCTCATTACGCACAGAATCTAATCTTGTTTGAGCTGAAGCAATATCCTCAAGGGTGTTTGCAGCGCAATTGTTTGCAGAATTGACGATGGTATGAGCGTTTTCGGTTGCAGTTTCAATTATGCGATTAGCTGTGCATTTTGCTTCAACAAAAACGTCACCAATTTTTTCGTGCAATTGATTATTCTTTTCAACCTCTTGTTTTAGCTGGAGTGCAAGCTCTCGAAGGTCGGCTAACTGCTGCTCGCACAAGGCAACACTCTCTTTTAGGTTAGCGTTTTCAGTTTGAGACTGCATTAGTGCCTCTTGAGTAGCATTAAGCTTTTGTGTTATAGCTGTTTTTTCGGCGTTATGCTCGATGGTTATTTGCTCAATATAATCAATTACACGCTCACGCTTGAAACCAAACATAGATGTGCCAAAATTACCACTCATCGTATAACCTCCGAATAAATTTATCAATTAATTATAACAGACAAATCGACAGTTTGCAACAACATTATTACGTTCTAAAAATCATAACAGCTTCATAATCTTTACAAAGGGGTGATTTGATGCCCGGATTTCAAGACATAAAATATGCTCTACCGGACAAACTGTCTTGCGTTTTACATAAGGTGAGCAAGAGCTATATTGATAATATTTCAGAAATTCGTTTGAGAACAAACAAACCTGTTGCAATTAAGATTAATGGTAAAACAATGTTTTTAGATTGCTATGGAGGTTTTAAAGAGATTGTAACGCATGATTTGTTGATGCTTTCGGTTAAAGACATGAATGAAGCGTTTTCAAAGCTTTGTGAACACTCGTTATATTCAAAGCAACACACGTTGTGCAATGGCTATGTGGTTATGCGCTCAGGTTGCAGAGCAGGGGTTTGTGGTGACTTTTCTGATGTTAATTGCAGTTTGAGACAGGTATCTTCCATTAATATCAGAATTGCTCATCAGGTTCCTAATGCTGATAATGATTTGTATTCATTAATGGGACAACGCCCTGAATCGGTTCTAATAGTCGGTGCTCCTTGCAGTGGCAAAACTACTGTTTTGAGAGAGCTTTGCAGACGATATTCCGACAAGCTATATAACGTATGTATTTTAGATGAAAAAAGCGAAATAGCAGCAGTTAACAACGGGATTTGTAGTTTTGATGTTGGAGTTTGCACCGACGTTATTTCGTTAAAATCAAAATCAGAATCATCATCAATAGCACTAAAACTTATGAACCCAGATATCATTGCATTCGATGAGTTAGCAGATGACAGTGGTGTGTTAAACAATTGTTCGAGGTGTGGAGTTAAGGTGTTTGCAACTATGCACTCAGACAGTGTTGAAGATGCTTTATACCGTATGGAAAGTTTGAAAATAAATAAAAGCATTTTTAATTTAATTGTTGTTTTGAATAGGACAACTTTTTCAATTAAACAAATTTATTGGATTGATGCTAAATGAAGCTGTTAGGCTTAATTTTGATTATGATTTTTTCTGTATCACTCGGATTTATTGCATCACAAAATCAAATTAAAATTTTAAACT
>JAZRMJ010000284.1:0-15715 GCA_045647445.1 Acutalibacteraceae bacterium
TATAGCATAAAAGCGAAGGGAGTGAAACGCAATGGATGAGCGACTTAAACGCTTGATGGCAAAAGCAAGGCGATTGCCGTTGTCCCCCGGTGTTTATTTGATGCACGACAAATCGGGCAAAATAATCTACGTCGGCAAGGCAAAGGCCCTCAAAAATCGCGTTTCACAATATTTTGGCACCCAAGACCGTCACTCTGAAAAGGTCAGGCAGATGGTTGCAAGGGTTGAGGATTTTGAGTATATTTTATGCTCAAGCGAGCTTGAAGCCCTCATGCTCGAATGCTCACTTATTAAACAGCATTCCCCAAAATACAACATACTTTTAAAGGACGACAAGGGCTTTCACTACATCAGGGTCACCCATCGCCCCTGGCGCTCAATCAACGCTGTTAAACAGCTACTCGATGACGGTGCCGAATATCTCGGCCCATACTATTCTTCTTATAGTGTGGGACGGGCTGTTGATGCTGCAAAAAAGGCATTTCGCCTGCCCCATTGCTCAAAAACTGCTAAGGATATGGCAAAGCGCTCAGCCAAGCCCTGCC
The DNA here is from genome assembly GCA_045647445.1 of Acutalibacteraceae bacterium. GTDB lineage: Bacteria > Bacillota > Clostridia > Oscillospirales > Acutalibacteraceae > RGIG2206. The sequence goes on from JAZRMJ010000284.1 coordinate 546, forward strand.
TTAATTATCACATAGGCCAATGCTCTGCACCCTGCTGCGGCAAAATCAGTGAGGAGCAATATGATGAGGCAGTTGAGGGTGCGCTTAACTTTTTGCGTGACGGCTCATCAGCAGCTATCGCATCGCTGACTGCTCAGATGGAGCAGGCTGCAGAAAACCTTGAGTTTGAGCGAGCCGCTCGACTCCGCGATCGTATCGCCGCCATGAAGGCAATGAATCAGAAGCAAAAGGTGGTTTCTGCCGAAGTTAGCGAGCAAGATGTGATTGCCATTGCTTCTGCCCCCGACAAGAGCTGTTTTGAGGTTTTTGTTTTTCGCTCAGGCAGTCTTTGCGACAGCCGTAGGTTTTTAATAGATGCTGTAGACGACCTTGCAAAGGCGAGGGCTGATTTTATTATTCAGCTTTATTCGGGTGGCAGCGAGATACCCCCTCGCATTAGCTGTGACGGTGAGGTTGCCGACAGCGAGCTTATCTCTCAATGGCTTTCAGAGCGAAGGGGCAAAAAATGCTCCATCGTTATACCTCAGCGTGGTGAGCAGAAGGAGATAGTAAACCTCTGCCGTCGCAATGCAGCCGAGTATCTTGCCGAGGTGACCAGCCGTAAGGGTCACGAAACGGCAGGTCTTGACGAGCTTAGCCGTTTGCTTGGGCTTGCTACCCCGCCAAAATATATTGAGGCATACGATATATCCCACACTGCAGGCGACGAAACGGTAGCAGGCATGGTGGTCTTTAAAAACGGCACACCCTACAAATCGGGGTATCGCAAGTTTAAAATCGAGAATTATCAAAACGACGACTGCGCCTCGATGGTCGAGGTTATCACCCGTCGCTTTGAGGAATATAGAAAGCATCAGGGCGATGACGATTATTTTGGCAAATTACCCGACCTGATACTGCTCGACGGTGGTAACACTCAGGTTTCGGCTGTTGCCCCCATACTCGCTCAATACGGGGTGGACGTGCCTCTATTCGGCATGGTTAAGGATGACAAGCATCGCACCCGTGCCATCACCTCAGACGGTGGCGAAATCGCCATAAAAGCGACTAAAAGCGCCTTCAATCTCGTTTATGCCATTCAAGAGGAGGTGCACCGATTCGCCATCGGTTATCACAAGGCGAGAAGAACTAAAAAGATGCTCGGCTCATCCCTGACCGCTATTGAGGGGATTGGTGAGACCCGAGCAAAAAAGCTTATGGCTCACTTTGGCACCGTATCGGCTATTGCGGCTGCCGAGGTGCAAGACCTTATGCAGGTTAAGGGCATGAATGAGCCCTCAGCGCTCAAGGTTTACAGCCATTTTCATCCGGAGAGTGAACAATGAAAAAAGTTTTGGCAATGCTGACTGCACTTATTATGCTGTGTGGTTGTTCGGTATTACCTGCCTCAGTTGACCCTGAGGATATAAGGCTCAACCTTAATTTTAAAGAATCTGATAAAACTACTGCAGAATTTGATATTTCAATAAGCAACAAGGGTGCTAAGCCAAAAAGCTACGGCTGGGTGGTTTATGACCTTTCGGGTGCGCCCTTAAAAAATGGGCAGAGCCACTCCCCGACCTTTAAGGTTGAGGGGTTAAACCCCGGCACCTGCTATATCGCAGAGGGGTGGGCAGATTTTGGCGGCGACCGACTTGTGACCACCACCCTACCCTTTGAGACAGAGTTTCGCTTTAGTGGTGCTATCGCTAAGGGGATTGACGTTTCTCGCTGGCAAAACGATATTAACTGGACGGCTGTTGCAGGCGACGGCATTGAGTTTGCCATAATGCGCATCGGATATTCAAACGGCTTTGACCGTAATTTTGAAAAATATTATCAGGGCGCAAAGGATGCCGGCCTCGAGATCGGTGTTTACCTTTATAGCTACGCGACCGACAAGAAGCAGGCAATTAAGGATGCTAAAGATATAATTAAAAAACTCGACGGCAAAAATCTCGATTATCCAATTTATTACGATATTGAGGATGATTGTCAAAACTTTTTGACTCGCGATGAGCTGACCGAAATCGCCATAGCCTTTTGCGACGAGATTGAAAAATCTGGCTACGAGGCAGGGGTTTATGCCTCTAAATACACCTTTTTAGACCGACTCGACGAGTCGTTATTATCTGAAAAATACGACCTATGGATGGCAGAAGTCTCAGGCTCTGCCCCCACCTCGACCAATTACCATATGGTGCAATACTCCCACACGGGTCGAGTTAAGGGCATTAAGGGTAACGTTGACCTTAACTGCTCCTTTGCAAAATAATTTTAAAGAGGTTTAAAATGGCTAAAGAGGTTAAAACAAACGCCATGCGTATTCTTGACCGAGCAGGGGTCAAATACGACATTAATTTATATGAATGCGACCAATTTATCGACGGTGTGCATATTGCCGATATGCTGGGGCAGGATTACAGCGTTTCTTATAAAACGCTGGTCGCTTCGGGCAAAAACGGGGGCTACTTTGTGTTTGTTATTCCCGTTGATAAAGAGGTTGACCTAAAAAGCGCGGCAACTGCCGTATCTCAAAAGGCTGTCTCGCTCATACCCGTTAAGGATATTACGGCTGTGACCGGCTATATCAGAGGTGGCTGCACCTGCGTTGGCATGAAAAAGCAATATCCCACCATAATCGACTTGACTGCTTTAGAGCATGAGCGTATAATTGTAAGTGGGGGAAGAATCGGTGCGCAGATAATCATATCACCCCATGACCTCGCCAATGTTGCATCAGCTAAATTTGCCAATATTATACATAAGGTATAATGCGACTAATTAATAAAAAGGAGAGTTGACTATGAAGCGATTATTATCCCTATTGTTAGCACTATCCCTATTATTCCTTGCAGGTGGCTGTGCCGAGAGCAACACTGCCGATTCCTCGCAGCCAATCTCGTCGGCTGTTTCGGTGCAAAGCCAAAAGCCGATATCCTCTGAGCCTGAATCTGAAGCTCCAAAGCCCGTTGTCGACAGATGGTATACCGACGAAATAACCTTCACAGCCGATGACCTCGAAAAAACCAAAACCACCCAGTTTGTTAAGCCCAAAAACGTTATCTTTATGATTGGTGACGGCATGGGTCTTAATGACATTGCCATTTGCAACAAATTCTGCGATTTTAAGTTTGATATTGGCCTTGTTTTAGACCAGCTGCCCAACCGTGGTTTTTCTACCACCCATTCAAACAACAACCCCGTTACCGACTCGGCTGCTTCGGCAACTGCTCTCGCAACGGGCACCAAAACTAACAACGGCGTTATCGGCAAAGACCCTCATGACAACAATCTGTTAAACATCAGTGAGATTGCTCGCGGATTAAACAAGCGCATTGGTATTGTTACCTCTGACTCTGTTACGGGCGCAACACCTGCTGCCTTTTCAGTGCATAACAGCTCTCGCGACAACACTGCCGGCATTGCCAGAGCTCTTTTGAAGATGCAGCCCGACGTGCTTATCGGCAACGGCTACGATAGCTTTTTAACTGCCGCCTATGCTCGTGATGAGCACAAAGCCTTGTTCAAAGAATCAATGATTGCTCAATCCTTCTCGAGCTTTGAGTCTATGCTGAAATCTAAAACATACAAAGATAAACCCTTCTTTGGCTTTACAGGTTTTAGCCTCAACTCGGGCGACTTGCGCCTTGCTCAATGCACCCAGATGGCTCTGCGCCGACTTGAAAACGAAAACGGATTCTTCCTTATGGTCGAAAATGCAGGCACCGACACTGCCGGTCACTCTAACAACCTGCAAGGCAAGGTAGACAACGTTGCCGTGTTCGACAAAGCAGTTGCTGTTGCCGTCAAGTATTGCATAGAGCACCCCGACACCATTTTGATAGTTACCTCTGACCATGAGACCGGTGGAGTTGTGCTGCCTGAGGGCGACGATTATAAATTGCAAGACGTTAAATTCACCACCACTAACCACTCAGGAGCCAACGTTGGCGTGTTTGCGCTCGGCTATGGCACACAGTATTTTAACGGTCAGACTATCGACAACACCGATATCGCTAAGTTTGCCATTTCTGCCGTTAAGAGTGAGCTTAAATAATGCTTAAAAGATTAATCCGTCAAGGCAAACGCCTTGACGGATTCTTTTTTTGTGCAAAAATCGTATTGAAATGAATGAAAGGGTATGGTATTCTTTTTTTCGTTGTTTTTAGTATATTGTAGGAGAGGGATTTATGAATATCTTTAGACCAAAGCTTTTTACCACCATTAAGAGCTTTAACGGCTCATCGATTGTAAATGATTTGATTGCAGGCGTTATCGTTGCTATAATCGCTCTGCCACTGTCGATTGCGCTCGCTATTGCCTCCGGCGTATCGCCTGAGCAGGGGCTATATACTGCCATTATTGCAGGCTTTGTGATTGCCCTTTTCGGTGGCAGCAGAGTTAACATTTCGGGTCCCACTGCAGCCTTCGCTACCATTGTTGCAGGGGTTGTTGCTGCCCACGGCCTTTCAGGGTTAATTGTTGCCACCATTATGGCAGGTATTATACTCATATTGATGGGCATTTTTAAATTCGGCTCACTCATTAAATACATACCCACCACCATCACCACGGGCTTTACCTCGGGTATTGCAGTGACCATTATTGTGGGGCAGATTAAGGATTTTCTGGGTCTAACCTTCGCAAAAGGCACTAACGCCATCGAAACTGTAGAAAAGGTTGAGGCTGTAATCCATTCAATCGGCACCTTTAACCCATGGGCAATCATGGTCGGTCTTATCGGTCTTGCGATACTGATTGTTTGGCCCATGCTCGCAAAGGTTAACAACAAAGTTATTGCCACTGTTTGCGGCAAAATACCTGCTTCGATTATCGCTGTTGTGGCGGGCATTGCCATAGTTCAGCTTGCACCCATTGAGGTCAACACCATCGGCACCCTATATCCCACCCTTTCATCTAAATTCCCCACTCCGTCAATACCTGCCATTGATATGGAGGTTATTATGGCAGTGCTACCCAGCGCTGTAACTATTGCAGTGCTGGCTGCTATCGAATCGCTCCTTTCATGCGTTGTGTCGGACGGTATGATTGGTGACCGTCACAATTCAAACACCGAGCTTATCGCTCAGGGTCTTGGCAACATCTGCTCAGGTCTGTTTGGCGGTATTCCTGCCACCGGAGCCATCGCACGCACTGCCGCTAACGTTAAAAACGGTGGTCGCTCACCCTTGAGCGGTATGGTGCATGCAGTTGTTTTGCTTCTCTTTTTGATTGTGCTTATGCCTGTTGCAAAGCTGATACCCATGCCGATTATTGCAGCTATACTCTTTATGGTTGCATATAACATGAGCGAGTGGAGGCACTTTGTTAAAATCTGTCGCACCTCACCTAAGAGCGACATAATCGTGCTTGTTACAACCTTTGTGCTGACCGTTGCGTTTGATCTTGTGGTTGCAATTGCCGTAGGTGTTGTGCTGACTGCCATTCTTTTTGTTAAGCGCATGGGCGACGTTACAAACGTGCGCCGATGGGACAGCGCAGAAAGCTCACCCGACAGCAGAGCGCTCAACGTGCCAGAAAACACCATTGTTTATGAGGTTAGTGGCCCCATGTTTTTTGCAGGTAGCGACAAGCTATACGACTTTAAAATTGAGGACGATACTAAGGCTCTCGTGCTCAGAATGGCTAATGTGCCGTCAATTGACTGCTCTGCGATAGAGAATTTAGAGCAACTGCTCACATCCTGCAAAGAGAAAAAGATTGCGCTCATTCTCTCTCACGTTAACGAGCTCCCCCTCTCGGTTATGAAAAAATCGGGCTTTTATGAGCGAGTTGGTGCTGAGAATTTTGCAAGCAACATTGAGGTCGCTCTTAAAATGGCAGCTGAAATTTAATAGATATAATAAATGCGATAGACTAAATAAAGTCTATCGCATTTTAATTTTGTTTAATTAAGCAGACCTGCTACTGCGCTGCCGATGAGGGTTGCATCCTCAGCCTTGACAAACTCGCAGTAAACGCCGAGCTTCTCATTGAGATACTCTTTAACGTAGCGATCGAGCTTGGGTCTAAAGAGCACCGACTTGTAAAAGGTTGTGCCCTCTGCAGAAACGCAAACAGGTTTATTGGCATCCTTGCCACAGCCTGTGTGAACGAGGATTGCACCGAGGTTAACTGCAACCATGCGAGCAGCACGCTCAAAGCTTGCATCAACTATACCATAGATAGTCTCGGTATCCTGCTCGGTTTCGGCAAGAGAAGCGATAAAGTTATCGCCCTTGGGCTCCATGCAAAATTCGTCGATTTGGCGCATGGTGAAATCCTCTGCCTCGGCAACACGCTTTGCGCAAGCCTCAGAGAGCAGGCCGTCGATTGCTGCCTGCTTGACGGTCATGCAGATGACTGAGCCCTGATAGGCACCCGAAATCATCTTTTCAAAAACGTGGTCACCACAGTTGGCAGTGGTAGCATCAAAGCGCTTATCTATATCGCCCTGAATAAAGCCGTCGAAACCACCTGTTTCCATATTAATGGCCATAGTGCCATCGTTTATCTCGGGCAAACGGCCGATACGAGCGCACTGCTCAACGTAGCAGGTGTTGGTGCCGGTGCCGAGGATGAAGCCGATATAGCTGTCAAACTCTTTGTCGGGAAAGGCAGCTATGCCACCGAGCATGGTAGCAACGGTATCGTTGAGTATAACAAAGTGCTTTGCTGAGCATCCACGAGCCTCGAGAGCGCGATTGATGCCCTCACCGAGGATTTGGCCGCCCATATCGCGAACCTTAACCTCTTTGTTGAAGTTAATGAGTCTGCCGTCGCAGTTGGGCAGTATCTCGGTCGGGAATGAGAAGCAGAAGCCGACGGTGTCGCTCAGCTTATCAAAGGGAGCGATGAAGCCTGCGATGGTGTCGAAAAACTCATCACGGCTGAGCTCGCCCTTGGTGCCGGGCATGGGCTGTTTTGAGAAATTGCTTATAACTGCCTTGCCCTCATCGTCAAAGCAGACGGTAGCTGCTCTGAAGTTGGTGCCGCCTGCGTCGAGCACGATGACCGGCTTGTTGCGAGGCACCTCGCCGTCGATACCGACGTAGGTGGGTATCATGAGCATGCTCTTTACGTCGCCATCGATACCCTGCTGCATCTGGGTAGCAAACTCCTTAACAGCATCATCCATGACCGTCTGGTCATAATGCATATTATAGCGCTTTAAAAAACATTCTAGCTGCTGGGTCATATTAAACTATCCTTTCAAATTACAAACTGACGCATGTAGCGATAGCTGAGTCGGAGAGAATCGAGCACCCTCTCACGGGTTGCTTCAAAGGCTTTATCCTCAACCTCGATGCAGGTGTAGCCCTCATAACCAATATCGGTCAGAGCAGATACATACTTGCCCCAATCAACATCGCCAAGGCCGGGGAGCTTGGGGCTCATATACTCAAGGGGATATGCCATTACGCCAACCTCGTTGAGGCGATCGGGGTAAAGCTTGATATCCTTATAATGAACGTGAAAAATCTTATCTTTAAACTCATAAAGGGGCTTGATATAGTCTATCTGCTGCCAAATGAAATGGCTGGGATCATAGTTGATGCCGAAGTTATCAGATTTAACGATATCAAAAATCTGGCGCCAAATCTTGGGAGTGGTGAAGAGGTTTTGACCACCCGGCCACTGGTCGGCACCGAAAAGCATGGGGCAGTTTTCGATAGCGATTTTAACACCCTTCTCTTCTGCAAAGGAGATAATGTCGGGCCATACGGTCTTGAAAATCTCAATATTCTCTTCGACAGTCTTAGTCTGGTCTCTGCCGACAAAGGTGGTAACCATGTTAACACCAAGCAGAGCGCTCATGTTGATAACCTTTTTAAGATGCTCAATGGCAGCATTTCTCTTTGCGAGGTCACCATCCATAGTGTTGGGGTAGAATGCGAGGGATGAGATTTCGACCTTTTTAGTGGCGCAATAATCCTTAATGTGATCAATATACTCAGCAGAGGTGTTATCAACGTCGATGTGGCTGACACCTGCGTAGCGACGCTCTGCCTTGCCCTGAGGCCAGCAAGCAACCTCAACACATTCGTAGCCCATTTCGGCTGCAGTGTCAATCATCTCTTCAAAATTCCATCCATCAAGAATAGCGCTTACAAATCCGAGTTTCATAGCATTTCCTCCATTTAAAGAAAATAGATTTTTTGATTTATTCGTCGAGCTTAAGCACAGCCATAAATGCCTCTTGAGGCACTTCGACAGTACCAAGCTTGCGCATACGCTTTTTGCCTTCTTTTTGCTTCTCAAGAAGCTTCTTCTTTCGGGTGATGTCACCACCGTAGCATTTAGCAAGCACGTCTTTGCGAACTGCTTTAACCGTCTCACGGGCGATGACCTTGCCACCTACGGCAACCTGAACGGGCACCTCAAAAAGCTGACGCGGAATATGCTCCTTGAGCTTTTCGGCTATGCGACGAGCACGGCTGTAGGAATTGTCAGCATGAACGATAAACGACAATGCATCGACCATTTCGCCGTTTAGAAGCACGTCGAGCTTAACGAGGTTTGACTTTTCGTAGCCTTTAGGCTCATAATCGTAGCTTGCGTAGCCACGGGTGCGAGATTTGAGAGCATCAAAAAAGTCGTAAACTATTTCGTTAAGGGGCATAACATAGTGAATATCGACACGCTCGGTGCCAACATATTGCATGTCTTTAAACACACCTCTGCGCTCCTGACAAAGCTCCATAATCTGACCGACAAACTCGCTCGGTGAATAGATATGCACGTTGCACATGGGCTCCTGAGCATCAACAATCAGCGACGGGTCGGGGTAGTTGGTGGGGTTGTCGATTTCGATAGTTTCGCCGTCGGTCAGGGTCAGGCGATAAATAACGCTCGGTGCAGTGGTGATAAGGTCAATATCATATTCTCTCTCAAGTCGCTCCTGAATAATCTCCATATGCAAAAGACCCAAGAAGCCACATCTGAAGCCAAAGCCGAGGGCGGCAGAGGTTTCGGGCTCAAAGAGAAGGGATGCATCGTTGAGCTGAAGCTTTTCGAGGGCTTCACGCAAATCGGTGTAGTGGGCGCCGTCGGCAGGATAGATACCACAGAAAACCACGGGGTTGACCTTGCGATAGCCAGGCAGGGGCTCACAAGCAGGGGATTCAACAGCAGTGATGGTATCGCCGACTCGGGCGTCACCAACCGTTTTTATCGAGGCGGCGAAATAGCCAACCTCACCTGCATAAAGCACGTCACAGGGCTGCATTGAGAGAGCCTTTTTGCGACCGAGCTCAACAATATCGAACTCGGCGCCGCTGGCCATCATGCGAATCTTCATGCCCTGACGGATACAGCCGCTCTTGACACGAAAATAAACGATAACGCCCTTGTAAGGGTCGTAGTAGGAGTCGAATATTAATGCCTGCAAATTGCCCTCACGGTCATCGTCGGGAGCAGGCACGTCACGCACGATGCTCTCGAGCACGTCGCGAATGTTAAGACCCGTTTTTGCTGAAACACGGGGTGCATTTTCGGCTGAGATGCCGATAATATCCTCAATATCGGCTGCAACTCGGTCGGGGTCTGCGCTGGGCAGGTCGACCTTGTTGATAACGGGGAGCAGCTCAAGACCGTGGTCGGCTGCAAGATAGGTATTTGCTATGGTTTGAGCCTCGATACCCTGAGAAGCGTCAACAACAAGCACAGCGCCCTCGCAAGCAGCAAGAGAGCGAGAAACCTCATAGTTAAAGTCGACGTGACCGGGGGTGTCGATAAGATTAAGCTCATACATTTCGCCATCGTCTGCCTTATACTCAAGGGTAACGGCATGAGCCTTAATGGTAATGCCTCTCTCACGCTCTAAATCCATAGAGTCGAGAAGCTGATCCTCCATCTCACGGTCAGAGACCGATTGGGTTGCTTCAAGCATACGGTCGGCAAGGGTTGACTTGCCGTGGTCAATATGAGCGATTATGCAAAAATTTCTGATATGGTCGGCTGAGTATGCCAAAATATCACCTCAAAAACAAAATTATGCCTTCATTAAAATGGCTCTGCACGGGGCGGCTTCGACCCCTTTAATTTTTAGTGGCAAGGCCATAAGAGTGTATCTGCCCGATTGAACGTGGCGAAGGGTGAGACCCTCAAGCAGGGCTATCCCTGCCAGCAACAGCTCACGGTGAACATCAACGGTATCTTCTGCTGATGCGACTGAATTGGCATCGATGCCAACGAGCTGAACCCCTGCTGCAACAAGAGCGAAGGCTGCTGAGCGAGTCAGCTTTGAGCCACCGAGGGTTTTAAAAAGCACCCTTTTGGTGCCGTTTGGCACAAGCTCCTCAATGTCGGCTCCCGTTAGGTCGTCTCGCCCGAGGCAGGCAACAACCAGGCAGTCGCCCATGAAGGTGGTCAAATCCATCTCGTCGATGGTCACACCGTCTTGCACAAAATGGGCAGGTGCGTCGATATGGGTGCCTGTATGCATACAGGTGAAAAGGGTGGTGAGGTTACAGCTATCGCCACGCTTAATGCTGCGCTCGACCCCGATTTTTGGAGCAGGGTCACCCGGATAAACCTCGGCCTCACGAAGCTCGGTGGATATATCAAACACTGTCATGACTCGATACCCCCTATTATGATTTTTTGCAGTAAAAACAAATTCTGCCATAACGACCACTTTGCGGTTATTATAGCAGAATTATTAAATAATGTAAACAATAATTTGTCTGCAACGAGACTTTAGATATGCCTTGTCAGATAGGTCGACACTTTTTATCCAAATTCGGTCAATTCTCGTCTAAACGCTTCTAGATTTTGACAACGGTTACGAGATCGCCTGCCGTGTCATAAGCCTCAAACAAACAAGGCGCTTCGCCGCCGAGGTGAAACAGTTTTTTCACACCATGGGCAACGATAGGTTTTAGCCATAACAAGTTTCTTCTTTAATGAGAAGTGCTTTTTATAATCTCATCAGTGAGGGTGGTTATATCCATGCCCTCTGCCGAAATTATAAGGTCGGCGTATTGCTCGTATAGGGGTGCTCTATCGTTAAAAATTTGCTCTAGGGTCATTTCGTTTGCACCTGCAACGCCACGGGCTGCCAGGTTGCCAAGGCGCAATTTTAACTGCTCAAGGGGTAGCTTTATGTAGACGGCTTTGCCGCTTTTTTTGAGGTGCGCCATACCATCCTCGCTATAGACGGCGCTGCCGCCCGTTGCAATAACGGTATTGTCGCACTCAATTGAGAGCAAAGCATTCTCTTCTGCTTTTAGCAGAGCATCAACTCCGTCGGTATCGATAATAGTCTGCAAAAGGCGACCCTCTCGCTTCTGAATAACAAGGTCGGCATCAACAAAGCCGTAGCCGAGCCGCTTTGCAAGCACAACACCTGCCGTGCTTTTGCCACAACCGGGCATGCCTATAAGCACTAAGTTCATACCTCTGCCTCCCTGAGAAGCATATATTCATCACGGGCAATGACCGAGCGAGTGAACACGGCGCTCGCTGCTGCAAAGTATGGTGCTGCATAGAGGTTGCCGATGCCTGTGGCACCAAGCAAAAACCAATGGATAAAGCTAAACACAAGGGTGATAATAGCACCCTTTTTGCCGTTTGACAGCTCAGATGAGCGCGTTATAGCCTCAATAGCACCAACCTCGTCACCCGAGATAAAGATAAATTCGCTAAAAAATAGCTTGATAGTCATTATCATAGAAACGACAAGGCCTATAATCGACAGCACTGATCCGACAGCAGAAAAAACAACCTCAAGACCCTGAAGCTGACCGGGCAATGCATATCCCCTCTCTAACAAGGCTTCGACAACAACGCTCGGTGCCATGCCGATTGCAAAGGGCAGACCGATAGCAAGACCCTTTAAAATGGTCAGCGCATAGCATTTAAAAAGTCTTTTAGGTTGGCCGAAAAGGTCAAACATAACTGCAACCGACGGGATTTCGCCCTCAGTCAGTAGCCACAAAATGCGTTTATAGCCCATCTGCAAGGGTGCAGTAAGGAGCACGCCGCCAACTCCACCAATTATGGTTACAATAGCAGCAAGCTCAGCCTCAGACTTGCCTGTTGCGATGAGGGCGACAAGCATTGCAACAAAGGTTGCAACGGCTGACACTGCCTCAATGGTGGCAAAAACGACTATTGCGCGCAGCCAATAACCCTTGAGGGTTGCTTTTGCCGCTACTTTGATTTGTTTAGTGGTCATTTATTTCCTCCGTTTTAAAAAGCAATTGCGAAGGGTGCTTACGGCAATTATAATTGCAGGAGCCGAAAAAGAGAGCAAAACAAGGGTCAGCACAATGTAGCCGAGGTTGTTGACCTCCATACCCTCAATGGCAGTTTTAGTGAGAATAATGGTTATAACGTCAACTGTGATGACGCCGACTAATCCGACGAGGTTAACGGCGCTCATTATAATGCGATTCCACAGCTTATCGCCCACTAAAAGGGTGTTGACAAGCTGAACTATCAAACAGCCCGTTGCGATGGGCAATACGGGGGTCAGCATAACCAGATATTCATTATATATACCTGAATTGTTAAGGGCGATAATTGAGGCTACTCCCCCAACCACGATAACCCCTGCAAGTATAAAAAAGGAGATAACAGGCTTAACACGCTTTTCGATAAGGCGCATAACAAAAATTGCGATGGCAATTATAAGCATAACGCCAAAAATAAGAGCCGTCATTTTTGAGAGAAAATAGAGGTCGATGCCATCTCTGATATATTTGCCGTCGAGCTTTTCGTTGTCATAGATTATGCTAGCTTCTGCCATCTGCATAATCAGCAGCACAATCGACATAAACACGCCCGTTTGAGCTACAGCCGAGGCTGAGCGAATTCCGAGCCCTGAGCGACCCTTGAGGGCTATAGCTGAGATGAGTGACAGCGCAAAAAACAATACAATAATAACAGCCGAAAGGATAATCATATTTATCTCCTACTTATTATAGATTCTTCATAATATATAAATTATACCACCATCAGAGTGTTTTGCCAACCATTATTTTATTTGACAGCACCCCTTATATAATATATTATATAAGTAGCACCTCGAAGGGAGGATTTAGCTTTGCTTCAATCAACACAAACAAATCAAACCGGCGACCAACTCGCTCGCAAACAAAACCTTAAAAAGCTCGTTAAAATCGAAGGTACCATCTGGGGCTTGACTATAGTGGGCGCTAATTTGTTTATATTGGCTGCTCAAATTATTGTAGAGGTCATATTCGCCTTTTTGCCTAAGCTATCAGCGTTAAGCGATACTGCCTTCGGTCAGCTTATTGAGCAGATTGTGTATTCAACCTTAATGTTTACCATCCCCTTTTTGATTGTAGCATTATTGTTTGGCAAAAAACTTAGCTCCCTTATCAGCGTTAAGTGGGTGCGAGTCGGCTTATCTGCTCCCCTTATTATGGCGTCGCTCGGTGCTGCTATGGTTATGAATCTGCTTGTGAGCCAATTCACCAGCGTTTTAAATAGCTTCAATCTTGTGCCCGAGTCCCCCGATATGCCTCTGCCTGATGGAGTTTTTGGCATTATACTTTATATTTTTACCATTTCGGTTGTGCCTGCAATCGTTGAGGAGTTTGCCTTTAGAGGCATTATTCTTGGTGCAATGAAGCCCTATGGCAGTGCTGTCGCCATTCTCGCTTCAAGCCTTCTGTTTGGCCTTATGCATGGCAACTTTGTGCAAATCCCATTTGCGGCAATGCTCGGCTGTGCATTAGGTTATTTGACCGTTGTAACAGGCTCAATCATCCCTGCTTGCATTGTTCACGCGCTAAATAATCTGATTGGTGCCGTTCAAATGGTTATAATGCAGAAATGTGATCAAGCTACTTATAATATTGTTAGCTACGGCCTGTTTTTGTTTTATCTGTTAATCGGCATTGTGGGTGTGGCTCTGATATGCAAAACCCATAAACACCCCTTCGCCCCCATCAGAGAGAGGTCAGCGCTCACTGTCGGTCAAGCCTTTAAGGCAGTTTGCTCGAGCGCCGGGTTTATCGTATCTTATATCTTCTTTGGAGGTACAGCGTGTCTTTATTTGTTAGTGACTTCGATAACTTCTGCATGAGCCTTGCATTGAGCCTTGCAAATGAGGCTGCCGATAAGGGTGAGGTGCCTGTTGGCGCTGTAATAGTTAAGGGCGATAAGATTATCGCCACGGGCAGAAATCGTCGGGAGACTATTGGCAACGCCCTCGCTCACGCAGAGATTGAAGCGATAAACTCTGCCTGCAACGCTCTGGGTAGCTGGCGACTTAACGGATGCAAAATGTATGTCACCTTAGAGCCCTGCCCCATGTGCGCCGGTGCGATAGTTAACGCTCGGCTCGATGAGGTTGTTTTTGGTGCTCTAGACCCCAAAGCCGGCTCCTGTGGTAGCCTGTTTGACCTGTTTGAACTGCCCTACAATCACCATCCACTAAAGCGCTCGGGTGTAATGGGTGAGCAATGCGCTGCTCAGCTTAGTGATTTTTTTAGCAAATTACGGTGAGTTTTTTAAACAAACACTTAAAGCCGCCTCAAAAGAGGTGGCTTTTTCATATAATAAATAAATTTGTATTTAACACTTTGTTTTTTGTCTATTTTATATATAAATGCAGTGAAAAATCAACACAAATTAACAAAAATATCAGTCTGGGGTTGAAAAACGTTAATTGTTCATATATAATTAACAATCGAAATGGAGGTATTTCACATGAAAAAATTAATCGCATTATTAACTGCATTGTTGCTCCTCGCAGCAATGACCGTAACAGCATTTGCTCTGCCCGATCCTAATGAGAACGATGCAAACGCTGAAGCTGTTGTTAAAGCTCAGAAATTCGAACCCCAAGAATTCAAGAGCGACAAGGCTTCTGCCGCCCTCACTATAGACGGCACCAAGGATGCTGCTTATGGCAACGCATTCGAAGTAGCTGTTCCTGCTACCACCGAGTTCGATCCCGGCGCAGGCTTTAGCGGAAAAGACACTGCTCCTAAGGGCAAGGTTTATACCGCATGGGATAATGATTATCTCTATGTATTTATCGAAGCAGCTGATAAATCTGCTCATTGCGACCCCTCTCAGTATTGGAACACCGACGCTGTTGAGGTCTTCGTTGACTTCGACGTTACCACTGATCAGGTCAAAAACGGCAAAACTCCCTTCAACCAGTATCCCTGGGATGCAGGCGCTGGCATCTATGCAGCACAGATCAC
>JAZRMJ010000285.1:0-1752 GCA_045647445.1 Acutalibacteraceae bacterium
TCGGTTATAGTGAGCAGGTCGCTGTCATTGAAGCACAGCGCTGTCTTAACTGCAAAAATATGCCCTGTGTGTCAGGTTGCCCCGTCAATATCGATATCCCAAACTTTATTCAAAAAATCAAAGAGATTGATTTTGAAGGCGCCTACGATGTCATATCAAAATCTTCATCGCTTCCTGCCGTTTGTGGCAGAGTATGTCCTCAAGAAACTCAGTGTGAAGCAAAGTGTGTTAGAGGCATAAAGGGTGAGGCAGTTGCGATCGGCAGGCTTGAGCGCTTTGTTGCCGACTACCATAACGCTAAGGAGCAGCCAGCACCGATGATGCCCGAATCCAACGGCCATAAGGTAGCTGTCATCGGCTCAGGCCCGTCAGGCTTAGCCTGTGCAGGCGACCTTTCCAAAAAAGGCTATGGTGTAACCGTCTTTGAGGCGCTCCACACTGCAGGAGGTGTGCTTGTCTACGGCATACCCGAGTTTCGTCTGCCAAAATCCATAGTTGCCAAAGAGGTGCAAAACCTCAAAAATATCGGTGTAGAGTTCAAAACCAATACCGTCATCGGCAAAACGCTCACCATTGACGAGCTTTTCTCAATGGGTTATGAGTCGGTCTTTATTGGCACAGGAGCAGGCCTGCCCAACTTTATGTGTATCCCCGGTGAGCAATATATCGGAGTCTATTCAGCCAATGAGTATTTGACTCGCTCAAATCTTATGAAATCATATCTGCCCGAATCCTCCACTCCTATTATAAAGGGTGGCAGGGTAGCTGTAGTAGGTGGTGGCAACGTTGCTATGGATGCTGCTCGCACTGCTTTAAGGCTTGGCGCAGATAAGGTCTATATTATCTACCGTCGCTCAATGCAGGAGCTGCCTGCTCGCAAAGAAGAGGTCGAGCACGCCATCGAAGAGGGTATAGAGTTTATGCTCCTAACTAACCCAACCGAGATACTTGGCCATCACAGCGATGATAGAAGCGACCAAAGAAATGGCTTTGTCGATGGCATCAAATGTGTCAAAATGGAGCTCGGTGAGCCCGACGAGAGAGGCCGTCGTCGCCCTGTAGTTATCGAGGGTAGCGAGTTTGTTGTTGATGTTGATGCCGTTATAATGGCAATCGGCACCTCACCCAATCCTCTCATTAAGTCGACCACCGAGGGTCTGGAGGTCAATAAACATGGTGGCATAATAGTAACTGCCGAAACGGGCGAAACCACCAAAGAGAATGTCTATGCAGGTGGCGATGCCGTTACAGGCGCTGCAACCGTCATCTCAGCAATGGGAGCAGGTAAGTTGGCTGCCAAAGCAATAAATGATAATCTTAATCATTAACTTGAGCACACTGCTTTAAACCAACAGTTTATGAGCAGTGTGCTTTTTGAACGAAATTATAGTTAAATAATATAAAAGCACGACTTTTATAATAACTTTTGTGCAAAACAACCATAAAAGCCGGTGTTTTTTCGTTATGCTTGAGGGCATGATTTAAGCGTTTGTTTATTGACTTTGTTCATAATTTGTTTTAAAATTTATGTGTAAACGTGGAGCGTTATCCACGACTATAAATTTTTATCAAAGGAGAGAAACATAATGAAGAAACGTATTCTTTCATTAGCAGTTGCTGTTTGCGTCATTCTGGCTACTCTCGTAGCAGTTATGATTCCCGTAAGCGCAGCAGACGTTATTGTCGACACCAACTCTTATAATGAAGAGTGGAACGGCAACGGCGGCACAAAGACATTTGCTGAAATTACTT
>JAZRMJ010000286.1:0-1581 GCA_045647445.1 Acutalibacteraceae bacterium
GGCGGTGCCCGATATAAGACTGGCGACGGCGTTGGTCACTACGGCTGCAGAGAAGCTCAGCAGCACCTTGTTGAGTAGCCCGTCGGTAGCCCTTGCGTCGCTCTTGATGTAAAAGATCCAAGCAGTAAATATCAGCATGAACATAAGCTTTTCATTGCTGACATGGTGAGACAAGAACATATACAGATGCAATATGTTAAACAGCATCAAACCCATCCAGCCCATATCACCGAGGGTCGTAGAAGCATTGAATCTTTTTACAAACATCCTTGCTATCAAAACAGCAGCAGTAAAAGCAGTGAAGGACAGACGGCCCATAAAGACCGTGCCTATGGCGTTAGGGGTCAAAAGAGAGAGGCAAAAGGGTATATAATAATAGTCGGTGAAGGCGAGCAGCAGTGAGCATATCGCCAAGACCGGACCGAGTATATATTCAAATGTTGAGCGTTCAAAGAGTATCAGAATTTGGCACAGATAAACAGCCGCTATAAGCAGCTTGACTAACCAGCCGTTCAACAGCTCTTTTGGAGTGTCTGACACCAACTCGGGTATTTGTTCAACTCGTGCCGAGTGCACAGTAGACATCGTTCATTTTCCTCCGAGATGTGACTAAAAAGCATTTAGTCTTTTTCAATTGATTTAAAACAAAACTCGCGGCGATTATATGCCATTGTTCCTGACGGAACGATACCTCTGACGACAGTTCCGGCAGGAACAACACAATTGTCTTCGATGACCGAGCCGCGCAGTATTACTGCTCCTGCTCCGATCCATACATTTTTCCCTATCTTTATAGGGGCGCTGACAAAGCCCTTGCCTCTTTTAATATCATGATCGTGGTCATAAATAACCGTATTAGGACCAATGGTGGTTCCCTCTCCTATAGTTATTTGTGCTTTGCTTACGATCATAGTGTTGCGATTGATATAGTTGTTGCCGGCAAGCAGAATATCTCCACCGCATGCGAATATCTCTGCATTCTCCCTTATGGTAACACCGTTTTTAACGGTTACCCTGCCGCCGTCAATGGTGTGCAACTGCGCCGCTTTCATCAATTTGACACGTCTTGCGCAGTGTATATCATTGGTCAGACTTATGAATCTGATTCGAACCCAAGAACAGGCGAATTTCTTTATAAAATTAATCAACTTCATACAGATCCCTCAATAATATCCTCTATCTGCTTAACAATACCGGCGTTATCATAACTGAAATTTTCAAGATTTTTAGCAAATGTTTCAAGCAGAGCTCGGTCGTCGAGAACTTGTTTGACGCCTCTATATATTCCGTCTGTGCTGTTTTCACACAATAGACCATTAACTCCGTCAGTTACCGATTCGGTGGCAGCAGGGAAATGTGCAGATATGACCGGTGTGGTCAGTATAAATGCCTCGGTGGCTACCATAGGGTGAGCTTCAAATACCGATGTGAGTATCATTGCATCGGCAGCAGCTATATATGGGTAGGGATTGTTCTTGCGCCCGGTCAGCACGATGCAGTCCTCTACACCGTTTTCTTTGACCAAAGTGCTTATCTGATCAAACAGCTCACCGTCACCGACGATAAGTCGGAGGCCAAGCG
>JAZRMJ010000287.1:0-9248 GCA_045647445.1 Acutalibacteraceae bacterium
ACCTGATTAACATCGCTTGTTATACGGGTAATCATTGTAGAAGTTCCGATTTTATCCATTTGAGTGAATGAAAACCGATGGAACTTTTCAAACAAATCACGCCTGATAGTGGTTGCGCAGCCAACAGCAGCCTTGGCAGAAAAATACTGTGCAACTACAGAAAACAACAAACCTATCGCACCAAGCGCAATAAGAATTAAAACCCTGCTAAGAATATAATTTATATCGTTGTTAGAAATACCTGTATCAATAATATCTGCAACAACAAGTGGCACGAATAACTCAAGTATTGCTTCAAACAGCTTGAATGCAGGGCCTAATATGGTTTGAACAGTGTATTTCTTTAGATTTTTAAATACAATACCTATGGAAATCACCCTTATCACAAACAAGGGGAAGCTATAAACTTCCCCTTGAAATTAATCATCATTATTGGTTACGTCATCTTCAAACAAAGATTCTTGCTCAAGCACAGACCTATGAACCATTCTACCGTTATGATAAACATATTCAGGTAGGTCATTATCTTCTGTCTCAGTCTTAACGTTTGTCTCATTTGAGACTACATTATCTGAGACAGTAGCTTCAACGGCTTTCTCGGTGCTATCTTCATCATCTTTGTTAAGCTCTTCATAATAAGGATCAATAACGTATTTTTTGACAGCAGGATATGTGTTGTAGCTTATAAAATAAATCCAGAATGAAAGTGGGAGTGTCAGCACAAAGAAGACTACAATGGGCAAAATGAAGGGCTCACCCATACCAACGACCATCATTAAGAAGCAAGCTACAATAATTACTGCGGTAACCAGTATCATCCATACGTTTTTTAGCATGCAGATAACCGTAAAGAAAAATGCATTTTTATATATTTTTCTCAAGTTCAAATTCAGCGTTACCTGCATCATAGGAACGTAGAAATTCATTGATATGAAAATATAGGATAAGAGCAAGCATCCGGCAAATCCAATTATAAAGAATATTCCACTGATTATATAAGTATAATACCAAACTAGAGATATTATAGCACAGCCAACACTAATATATTCTATAAAGGATATAACAAAGGATTGCCACCAATTCTTTTTAATAGTATCCCAAAGATCAGAGAACATAAAGGCGGGTTCACCTCTAACGTAATCTCTGGTTATTCTGGTTACTCCAAGACGAACCGGCCCAAGAAGTATTATCGGCAAAAAGCAGAGCAGCAGCAATGCTGTTTTGCTAACAGAATACGGGAATCTGTGCTCAAGATTTATAACATCGCTCTCTTTATCAACATAAGTGTAGGTAACCCTTGCCACCTCGTTTTTAGAGCTGTCAATAAGCTTATAATGATAAATCTTTCCTGATTCATCGGCAGCTTCAGCATCAACTTTAAATTCAAGTTTTTTGAAGGCTTCAATAAGCTCATCGGCAACCAATTTTAGCTCTTCATCAGTAAATTTTCGGCTATCAAAGCCCACTAAGCTTGATGCATCCATTGGGTCGTTTAATGCTTCAGGGTTTTTCTCGTTAAACAGTTTAACAACCTTTTCGATATGGTTATATGCTTTGCCAAATTGCTCTTCATCAATTTTATAGGCATCAAGCATACGGTTAATAACAGAAATGTAGCTATCATTAATATTATATTTTGATTCCAGCTTCTCAACATAGCTGTTATCTGTATCAAAAACAGAGTTTAGTGGTACCCATGCAATACCGATAACAACTGCTAAACACAAGGTTAAAATTAGATTAAAACCTAAAAGCTGAAAGAATTTTGCCTTGTATATACGCCAAAATCCGGACTGAGGGTTAGCATCTTTGCTAACTCCAGGTCCGACCTTTTGATAATTGAAAATTTTGTTCATTAAAGCCAAGTTAGTTTACTTCCTCTCTGATGATCACTGTGCCTTTGGGTGGAACTTATTGTATACAGACGAAAACTTATTCTTCATAATCTGAGCATAAACCTGAGTAGAAGAAATATCGGAATGTCCAAGCATTTGCTGAATGTCCTTTAATTGAGCGCCATTCTCTAAAAGGTGAGCTGCAAAGGAATGACGAAGAGTGTGAGGAGTTATACCCTTCTTAATTCCTGCTTGTTTAGTGTATTGTTTAATAATCTTCCAGAAGCCCTGACGGGTAAGACGCTGCCCATTCATATTGATGAACAGAGCTCTTTCATAATCGTCATAAACGCTATAAGCACGAACTTTTTTGATATATAGCTCAACAGTTTTAATTGCAGAATCATAAAGAGGTATAACTCTCTCGTTTTTACTGCCGGTGCATCTAATTATTCCGACTTCAAGATTGATATCGTCAATATTTAGTCCAATGAGCTCAGAAACGCGAATACCCGTAGCATATAAAAGCTCAAACATTGCTTTATCACGGCATCCCTTAGGGTCATTGATATCAGGCTGCATTAAAAGCAAATCGGTTTCTTTTTGAGTTAATATTTCAGGTAACTTCTTTTCTGATTTAACAGTTTTAAGACCTGTTGTCGGATTAAATGAAATCTTATCAATAGAAATAAGGAACAAGTAAAAACAACGAATAGACGCAATTACACGAGTGATTGTAGCAGAGGATCTACCACTGTTTTTGCAATATTCAATATAGCTATTAACAGTATCACTGTTAACATCGAGAACAGAATCAACATTGCAAACATCGAGATATTTGACAAACTGCCCAATATCTCGCATGTAAGACTCAAGGGTATTGTTAGATGAACCCTTTACGTCTCGCAAATACTGTTCAAATTCAATTTGGTAATCCTTCATTTTGATAAAACTCCAATCAAACGTTTAAAACGCTGAAAATACATTAATAAGCAGTGAACGAATCGCACTCAACACTGTAATAATCAATATTGAAATCAAAAACGTTATCATTAATTGCTTTAATTTTTTATTAACACCACTAATAGTATTTCGATTAAAAACAATCGACAAAATACTGTTAGATATTGACAATGAAATAGCAGATAAAAACAAATACACAAAAAACAATATTATTGTAGGCAATAGAAAAGCCGCTATATTTATTAAAAGCCCTTTAAAACCAAAGTCTCTGCAAGTGTTTGAATAAAAACAACCGTTACTAAAGCCAAACAATGCAAAGATCAAAAAGCTTATAGGTGAGCCAAAAGCAAAAAAAGCTGAAATTAAAACGCATAGCGCTAAAACTAAACAAAATAATAGATAGCTTAAAAAGTTATCGAGAAAACCAGCGTTTATATCATTAAGAAAAAGCTTGCCGATTTCAAAGTTTGCAAAATTAAGCTTAAGCGAAATTGTTAATGCTCCGAATATAAACGCAACACAAAAAATAACGTAATGAAGCAGAAACATTTTATTCAATTTAATAAAACTATGTAATCTAAATGATCCTCCATTATGAGTAACTCTCATTAATATGCCCCCTAAGCTAAGATAATAAATACTATGATTTGTAGGGACAAGTTATGAAATTAAACCATAGATTACATAAAATCATTTATGTAATTAAATTTAGGTTACATAATACAGCCGCGAATAATGGTGTGATGCGAATAATACTATAATACATTTTCAATCAATTATCAATGGTTTTAAGCGCAAAAAATAAAGTTTAGATATATTAACAAATAATTTGCCAACTATATTATGTAAATGCACAAATATTATGTAAACCGTGTTATGTAAACCCATTATATGGTGTTTTCTTTCATTGGTTTACATATTATTTTGCACTTCAATCAAAAAGCAGAGTGCAAAATTTGCACTCTGCTTTTTGATTATTTATTGAATTTGATTAATAAGTTCAGATGCTGAAGCTCGCAAAGCATCTGTCATCACACCGGTTGACATTATGCGAGCTACCTCCTCTACTCTACCGTCATAGTCAAGCTTCTTAACGTCGGTGAAGGTGTGGGTATCATCTGTCCTCTTGGTTATTTTAAAATGAACATCTGCAAGTGAAGCAATTTGAGCAAGGTGAGTTACGCATATGACCTGTCTCGAAGAAGATATATATCTGATTTTTAATCCAACCTTTCGAGCCGCACTACCACTAATGCCTGAATCAATTTCGTCAAATATCAAAGTCTGAACATCATCTTTATCAGTTAAAACAGTTTTAATTGCAAGCATTATTCTTGATAACTCACCGCCTGAAGCAATCTTAGTTAAAGGTTTAAGAGTTTCACCTGCATTGGCTGATATAAAAAACTCAATATTATCGCATCCATTTGCCATAAAATCGGTTTTAGTTATATTAACCTCCAGCTTTGCTTTTGGCATATCAAGCAGCTCAAGCTGCTCGCAAACAGCTTGAGCAAAAGCCTCAGAAGCAGACAATCTGGAGTTGGTAAGATCAGTTGCAGCCTTTACCAGTATTTCAAGTTTTTCGTTTACTTTAACAGCCAAATCAGATAGTTGCTGCTCATAATTATCAAGCGTTTGTAATTCTTCGCTCGCCTGCTCAAGGTATGAGAGCATATCTTCTTCAGTTTGACCATACTTTTTAGATAATCTGAAAAGATAATCAAGTCGTGCCTCTATATTCTCGAGCAGATTAGGATCAAACTCGGTTTTTGAAAGCTGATTATCTATAACAGTACATAGCTCATCCGTCTCATACCCAAAATTCATTAACTGCTCAGCAATTTCTTTTGATTGAGGAAGATACTCTGCTGTGCTCATAAGCACATTAGCCGCGTTAATCAGCGCAGACGAAACATCTTGAGAATACTCATCGCCCTTAAGCATTTTATACGCCAGTGATAATTGACTCACTACCTCTGCAGAGTTTCTAATCAAATCTCTCTGACGAATGAGCTCTTCTCTCTCACCTATCTCAATCTGTGCAGCTGACAGTTCATCTACAGCATATCGCAGATAGTCTATGCGTTGCTCACGCTCACACGAAATATTTTGCATTTCAATAAATGCTTTATTGCAAGCTTTATATTCTGATAAAGCGCGTTTATAGATACCAATCAAATCATGATTGTCACAAATTGCATCAATATATTCAATCTGTCTTAATGGGTCTAATAACTTTTGAGAATCATGTTGACCATGAATATCGACAAGTGTGTTGCCGATTTGCTTTAGGACGCTAACAGTTGAGAGCATGCCATTAATTCTGATACTGTTTTTGCCGTCGCTGAATATCTTTCTCATTATCATCAAGGTGCCATCTTCACAGCTAAAGCCCAGCTCATCAAGTGTTTTAATAGTTACATCACTAATATCTTCAAAAACAGCAGTAACGACAGCGCTGTCAGCGCCAGTCCTTATAAGGTCATGAGAGGTACGCTCACCAAGCACTGCACTGATTGCGTCAATAACAATTGACTTGCCGGCACCGGTCTCACCGGTCAGCACGTTAAATCCATTATCAAAAAGAATATCGGTCTTTTCAACAACAGCTATATTCTCAATATGCAGAGCTGTTAACATATCGTTTCACCAAATCAAATATTAGTTAAAGACTTAAACTGTTCGCAAAACAGTTTAGCAGATGCCTCGCTACGGGCTATAACAAGAATTGTATCATCGCCTGCAACGGTACCGATAATTAAATCGTTATCCATTGAGTCAATTAGCGATGAAACAGCCTGAGCAGTACCGGGCTTACACTTAATAACTACATCATTAACTGCCGATTCAACATCAATCACACAAGTGCTAATAATTGCATTTTCGCCACTAACAGAGCGCTGATTATCACTAACATAACGATATCTGTTATTAGCGTCGTGAGCCTTATGTAGATTAAGTTTTTTAATATCGCGAGATACTGTCGCCTGTGTAACGTCGTATCCTCTGCTTCTTAAATGATCCATCAGATCGCCCTGAGTTTCAACAACATTTTTTCTGATTATATCGAGTATCTCAGAAAGTCTATCATTTTGTTTCATAAATCCTCCGTTAAATAGCGGCAATTTTATTTTTAAGAACGTCGAAGAATGAATCGTTCTTGATTTTTATAAGCTTTGTAACATACTTTCTTGATTTTGAGACCGAAACAACATCCCCATCATTGAGGCAAAAACCATCAAGACCATCAAAATTGACATAAGCGTTTTTATTAGCTTTAGTTTTACAAAGAATATCAATTTTTGAATCAGCAGATATGACAAAGCCTCGTGAATAGGTAGATATAGGGCAAATCGGAACAAATAGCATACATTCTATCGATGGGTCTGTAACAGGTCCACCAGCCGACATTGCATACGCTGTTGAACCCGTAGGAGTCGATGCAATCAAACCATCACATCTAAAAAACATGAATTGCTTTGAGTTATTATATAGTTCTATATCAAACGCAAAATCAAGTGGTCCTTTTGATAGAACCAAATCATTAAGACAATAATAAACCTTGTCAGGCTTTGAAGAAACCGCAACCTCAAACATCATACGATTCTCAATATGATAATCGTCATCGATAAGCTTTTTGATCAAATGTAGTTCATTAGGCTCAAGACCTGCCATGTAACCGGTGTGACCTGAGTTGATGCCAAGCACAGGCTTTGAAAACATTGCTGCGATTTTTGCAGTGTGAATAATTGTGCCGTCACCACCAACTGCAATAATTATGTCAGATTCTTTATAGATATTGAAAAAATCGTTAGTCTCATTTGAGACATCGAAATTTAAATCATAATTATCAGACACATTATATTCAACGCCAAGATTATCCAACCGCTGTTTTAGAGCAACAAGAACTTCTGATGCATTCTTTTTGTCTTGATTCGGGATTATTCCGATTTTCACAATATCACCCCTTATTTAATCGAGCTGCGAATGAGACATTTCAACTATATCGTTAGCAGTTACAGAGCAGATTCTTTGAGGATAATCCGATTTTCTTATATAGGCGAGATACTCAATGTTACCTTGAGGGCCTTTAATCGGTGAATAATCAAGCCCTAATAGGTCAAAACCTGAGTTTAACATAAACTCAGTTATATCGTTGACAACATTTTTGTGAACGTTAATATCTCTGACAACACCTTTTTTGCCAACGTTTTCTCTACCTGCTTCAAATTGAGGCTTAATAAGGCAAACAGCACAGGCAGACTGCTTCATTAACTCACGCATTACAGGGATAATAATTTTAAGCGAGATAAATGAAACATCAACCGACGCAAAATCAAGTGGATCGGGTATCTGCTCTGTTGTAACGTATCTGAAATTGGTTTTTTCGAGATTTACAACCCTTTCGTCGCAACGAAGCTTCCAGGCTAATTGACCATATCCAACGTCTATAGCATAAACCTTTTGGGCTCCGTTTTGCAGCATACAATCAGTAAAACCACCAGTTGAAGCTCCAATATCGGCGCAAACGCAGCCATCTAAGCTTAATTCAAATTGATTCAAAGCCTTTTCTAGCTTTAAACCACCACGACTCACATATTTGAGGCTGTTATCTCGCACCTCAATATTCATTCTTTCGGCAACAGTCATGCCGGCTTTATCAGCTTTTTGATTATCAACATAAACTACACCAGCCATAATCAGCGCCTTGGCTTTTTCGCGGCTCGGAGCTAAGCCTAAATCAAAAACAGCTGCATCAAGTCTTTTCTTTTCACTCAATATTATCACCGTTCATTGTATTTACAATTGATTGCACGTCAAACCCATAATGCTTATAAGCAGAGTCAACCGAACAATGTGGCACAAAATCGTCAATTGCTTTGATAACATATTGACCTTTATAACCGGATTGAGCCAGCATAGCACCAACTGATTGAGCTACACCACCAGACTCAATTCCCTCTTCAAAAAAGACAATCTTATCAAATTTAATCAAGTTTTCAATAAGTTCGTTTGGAATGGGTTTGATACAATTAAGCTTGCAAACCGAGAAGTTTGACTTATCGGCTGCTTCACTTACATTAGAAAATAATTTGCCATATGTTACAGAAATACATTTATCGTTTTGACCGATATGAACATAAAACCTTTCGTCAATAGCTCTGTACCATTCGGGGCGATAGCCCTGCACACCTCTCGGGTATCTAACAACTATAGGGCCCGGGGTGTTGATTGCATATTCAAGGGTATCGCCAAGCTCATCAAAATATGATGGAGAATAGACCTCAAAATGAGGAATTGAATTCATAAAAGCAACGTCGAATATACCTTGATGGGTAGCTCCATCCTCCCCTACTAAACCAGCTCTATCAACAGCAAAGGTAACATTGTAGCTACAAACTGAAACGTCATGCAAAAGTTGGTCATATCCTCTTTGTAAGAAGGATGAATAAACAGCAAATACAGGCTTATAGCCCTTAGATGCAAGCCCTGCGCTAAAGGTAACTGCATGTTGCTCTGCAATTCCTACGTCAAAAAATCTGTTGTTAAACTGTGTTTTAAAGGATGTCAGACAAGTGCCCTCAGTCATAGCAGCAGTAATGGCGCAGATTGAATCATCAGCCTCAGCTAATTCACACAGCTTCTTACCAAATGCAGTAGAAAAGCTGTTTGACGGTTCTTTAATACCTACGTTAATATCAAAATTCGAAACACCATGATAAGATACGGGGTTTTTTTCAGCAAGACTGAATCCATGACCTTTTTTGGTGATTGCATGAACCACTACAGGTCTGTCCGTTGTTTTAGCAGAACTAAGAACCTTTATAACATCTACAATGTTATTGCCATCAATCGGCCCTAAATAATAGAACCCAAGACTTTCAAAATAATTGCTATTATAAAGAGCAGATTTGAGCATCTGCTTAAATTTTTGAAGGATTTTGCCCACAAAGCTACCAAACACAGGGATTTTATCTAGAAAACGTCTAACGCCAGCCTTGGTGCGAATATATCTTTTTCCGATTCTAATGCCTGTTAAATGACGTGCTAGTGAACCAACGTTGCGCGAAATAGACATTTGGTTATCATTAAGTACAATAACCATCTTATCTTTATAGCGACCAGAGTTATTAAGAGCTTCAAAAATCATTCCGCCTGTTAATGCACCGTCACCAACCACAGGAACAACATAATTATCATTTGATTTTAAAGAATTAGATGCACAAAATGAAGCATTAGCAAAAGATGGATACCGTGTTATAGCTATAGCAGATGGTAAAATATCTAAATTTGAAGAAAAAGAGTATTATGAAGAGTCTGATATTAGTAACCTTACTTTTGAAGGAATGGTGGCATTTATAGACCCAATCAGAGAGGAAGCTAAGGAATCTATTAGTGATTGTAGAAGTGCTGGTATAAAAGTTGTTATGATTACTGGAGACCATC